>CALGTP010000501.1 GCA_937902105.1 uncultured Actinomycetes bacterium | reverse complement strand
GACGAGAACCTCGAGGCAGGTTCTCAAGGTGCAGCCATCGTTACTCAGCATCCTCCTCTTCAGTCAGCTTTGCATGCATTTGCTTCAGGCGCCAGTGGTGCTGCTGCTTCGGCCGGCCCATATTCACACACCTTTGCAAATCAGACAAGTTGGCCCACAGGGTTTGGAACGTCTCCGGCTCAGCAAGGCTCTCCCTCCCCAGCAGGATACCCTCCTGCTGCAGCTACCTTCCCAGGAGCTCGGGGATTTCCTCCAGGTTTGCCAGGGCCTTGGGTGCCCCCGGCCGACCAGGGACCTGGAGGACCTGGTTCAGGGGTGATGTCAACAGCAGATCTTGAACGGCTTGTCTCTGAGAATCGATGGGTTTCTTTAAATCCTAATTCTAAACGGGCGGGGTCAGAGATCTATTTGAACATGCGTAGGCAGGGCCATGCAACCATTAGAGAATGGTTCAATGAAAATTGGAAGGATGCACCTGACACTCAGAATTCTAAGGATTTGCGACAGTCTGCAATTTTGGCAGATATGCGAATTGCTGATTATAACAGATCAGGTGGACCACCAGCAGTTGCATGGGCTTTGACTCAAGATGACCAACTTGAGATTTTGATCACTCAGTTGGCAGGTGCCCGTGAATTTCGTCTCACAGGCGATTCAATTGCTGCAAATGCTGTTCTTGCTTTAGACCCTACAGGCAGTGTCCTCCCCTCATGGCAGCAAGACTATGCACGAAACCAATCACAGCAAGTCTTCAAACAACACCTGAGGGCTAGGAAGCCTTACACTGGCCCTGAGCAAGCCAAAGGCAAGGCTAAGGCAGGCAAGGGTAAGGGCAAAGGAGCCGAGCCTACGAGCTCGTGACACGAGGCTGGGGGTCGTCGTCATTACGTCCAAATGATTAGACATCGACGCCCCCCCACGATTTCTGAAATTGAGCATGTTAATAAATCGCAGTCGCCAAACTGCACCCCGGGTTTGCACTTTGCTGGTGGCTGTTGTGACAGAGATTTGCTACAGAAGGTTCGTAATGCAGTTGATGCTGACAGGTTACTTCCATTGCCTGCTCTTTGCTCGCCTGCTTCTTCCATCAGTCAAAACTCTCGAGTGCGCAAGCGAAGGCGGAAACGGTGGGCGGCTTGGCGAGCTGCCTGTGGTATGGCTGGCTCTTTGGGCTGGTTGTGTGACAGCCATAGCACCTTTCGGACAGGTTCTGCTCTCAGTTTAACTGACATGCAACCTCACCATCGCCATGCTTGGAAAATGTTGCTATACGAAGCAGCCAAGCTGGTCGAGGCGCGCCGTTATGTGGAAGCACATGAGACAGGCGCCCAAAGCCTGGAGAAACTTTTAAAAAGAGATCTCCAGGAGTACATGCATAGTAAAAGCACATATGTGAAAATGGAAGCTGACAAAATTGCAGAACCATCCACTGATGTCGGCATCAACTTGCTTGATGTACTACCACCGCCTTTAGCTGCACACTATAGCAATGAGGCCATGGTACTTGCTGGTGGTGGGAGCGATGCTGCTCAGCGCAGTGTCTTTGCATCTTTAGGCAGCCGCATTGATGGGTCACATGAGCAATACGTTAAATACTTGAAGAGACCAGATGTGCGTAACTTCTGGCAGTACATGCCTTCAAATGAAGTCAAAGGTCATGCTGCTTTCCGAACAGTTATGAAAAGTGATGGTGTGCACATGCGAAAAATTCTGGCAGTGCTTGAGCAGAACTACCTTTTCGGCCCTCCCAGGCGAGCACAGTCTCTCGGTTTGTGGGCTGGGGCAGCACTCAGCTCTACAGTTTTGTTGCAAGACAAGTTGTGCACTGCTGCCTTTGATCAGGAAGCTTGTTTTACCTACGTCATTTTACCCATGTGGTGGTGGTGTTATGCAGCTGCCCCAGCTGTGCGACATTGTGAAGTAGGTGGACCAGCCATGACTGGTCGATATGATGTTGGTTGGTTTGACCTCACTCATCCTTGCTATAAACGCCTTCCAATGGGCGCATCACACTCTGTGGATATCATCATTGCTGTCAACAATTACATTGCAGGTTGCATAATGATAAAGTCCACCCGGCTTCATTTAACAGCAGTGCTGGAATCTTGTGTCATTGATGTTATCAAACTTCCCGAACCTGGGTTTCTGTTTGTCATCGAGTTGTTTGCTGGATCTGCCAGATGGACACATGCAATGGGACAGGTTGGCTGGGGTATTTTGACTCCTATTGAAAATGCTGATAATGCAGCTCTCGACTTATTGAACATGTTCTTTGTTGAGAAGCTCTTGCTCATTTTTGACACTGGTGCAGTTGGTGGAGTTCATAGTGGCACCCCTTGTGCTAGCCTGTCAGTAGCTATAACGCCCCCTTGGCGATCAGAGGATTATCCAAATGGCTTGCCGCATTTGACTACGGCAGCAAAAGCAAAAGTCGATGTTGGTAACCGTTTGACACATATTGCTGCAGTCATTCTCAAGTATGCTCACAGGTTAAACATGTTTGTGTCGGACGAAAATCCTGAGTCATCTTTTCACTGGCAGCACGATTGCATAAGTGACTTAACTGTCTCTAATGGTGCTTTGGAGTTTGAGGCCATTCTTGAATATTGCGCTTTCTCTGCACTTTGGAAAAAGAAAACTCGAATCAGAGCAAACCGGAAATGGATATGCAAGCTGAGCAAACTCTGCCCGGGCTGTCGCTCGCATGTTGTGCTCAGGGGGTTCACTTGGATGAATGCCAAAAAGGTTTCATGGACTTCTGTGGCCTCACCGTATCCCCTTCCCTTAGTGACAGAGTGGGCTTCACTCAGCCAGGCAGAGAAAGAAATCAGTGATTCAATCACTCACACAAATGCAAGTATTGACATTCAGTTGCAAGAGCGATTCAGAGGTGTTGAGTGGACAGCAGACGATAAACATGTCGATGGCGGGTCAACTTTCAATAACCTTACACCACTGCCTGGAACCAGTTTGAACGTTGCAGGCTTGGGCCTTCGCAGGCTTGTCGCTCCTCACGAAGTAGTGCGCTATAGCCACATTGATGACCATCTGTGTGCAGGGTCCTCGGAAGCAGCTGTTACACAAGTCGCAAAGCAATGGAAGTCACGATTGGAAGCTGTTGGATTTGTCATTAAAGATGACCCGGTGGTTGGACCGATTGAGCGATACATTGGGTTTGCATCACATACAACTCCTGCTCGTTGGACTCTTGCTGTGAAAACCTTAGTTCGTCTTGACAGAGCTCTGGGGTTTGTGCTACAGTGGAAACAGATTCAGGTGCGGACTCTTCATTCTTTGGTCGGCATCCTGGTCTGGGTCTTTCTCTTGCGAAAATCGTTCTTGAGCATCTTGTTCCGATGTTTCAAGATCATCAATACTTGGCCTGCTTCCAAGTTTGTTGACATCAGCAGTGTCAGAGCTGAACTACATGCAGCAAGGACACTTTTGCCTTTATGTTATGCTGATGTCCATAGACTGTTTTCACCAGTTATTGTCTGTCAGGACGCAGAGGGTGTTTCCACTGATTCCTTTGGCGGTTGGGGGCTCGGGATCGCCTTTCCTCCTGCTGATCAAGTTGTCAAGTTAGGCATGACTTTGATCAACCAAACCGTTAAGCAAGACGAATCAGAACTTTCCAAGATAGTCAAACACTCGGATGGGCGAGTGACACAATCGGATCTCTGTGTTCCCGACTCCTGGACAAATGGAGTAGTTAAATGGTATGACATTTTAGCTCGGGCTCATTCATACCCTGAAGCCATTCATTTGTTAGAAGGCAAAGTGCTTCTGCGATCTTTTGAACTTGTGTGCAAAATTCCCGAATTGCGGCGGTCACATCAGCTTGCGCTTGAAGACAACCAAGTTGTGACTGGCAGTTTTCTTCATGGTCGGTCTTCCATCTTTTCAGTTAACAATTTATGCAGGCGGAAGCTTTCACTCGAGCTCGCTTCCGACACAGTGCTATTGCCACAATGGCTAGGCACCACCAGGATGCCCATGGACACCTTGTCCAGGGTCAGGGTGTTGCACAGGCTGTAATAAGACAACCTCCTTTGCGCATTGACCCTCACACTCTTGATAGACGCAGACAACAAACAGTCATTGATTACCGTGCTGCTG
This sequence comes from uncultured Actinomycetes bacterium, assembly GCA_937902105.1. Taxonomy (GTDB): domain Bacteria; phylum Actinomycetota; class Acidimicrobiia; order Acidimicrobiales; family Ilumatobacteraceae; genus Casp-actino8. The sequence continues at coordinate 1 of CALGTP010000501.1, read as the reverse complement.
T
>CALGTP010000500.1 GCA_937902105.1 uncultured Actinomycetes bacterium | reverse complement strand
GGCCCTGAGATCTACCGGTCAATCCGAGCCGAAGGCTATGCCAGTGTTCGCGCATGGATCAACGACATGTTCCCTTTGGACAGGAGGTCTGCGCCGGAATACAGAGAGTTCTTCACCTCAGCCACACAGATTGATTTCGCCACTGCAAATTGTCAATCAGAACAAGCATTGATCCAGTTGCTTGCCACTTCAGACTCAACTGAAATTGAACTACGGAAAATGGCTTCCTACGTTTATCAACGCCGCACTGGAGATAGAGTTGGGGCGAATCGCATGCTTGCGGTTCGCCCTCCAGGGACTATGTCCGATGTGGCACCTACCTGGCTTGTTGACGAGGCTTCGGTCCATTCCAAGGTCGAGCGGCGACGCACTCAACGATCGGGCGGAGGTGGAGGCAGAGGCGATGGCGGTGGCAAAGGAGGCAGTGGCAGAGGGGGTGGTGGCAAAGGAGATGGCTGGGAGAACCGCCCTACAGCTTCAGGCAAGGCCAAGGCTGCCAAGAAGAAGGGAGGTGGCAAGGGTGGCGCGCCTGCGGGTGCGGACCCATGAGCCTCCAACGACCCCGGGATCCTCAAGTCGCACCCCGCGCGAGGATCCCTTGGACCTAAGTGGGTGCCAAAGGTTGCAGGCCCTTCTGCAGCCGACTTTCGGGATTTTCCGTTCGGCATTGGTGCCAGAGTGTGCCCACTGCCCGGACCCCCGAAGCCAGCCAGACCTGTGTCAACTTCTCACAGGCTTCGGTCCAGATACAAAGGCAAACTAGAAACGTGGCGGCTTGCCATGGGTCTTACTGCGGTTGTCAATGGATTGGACAAGGGTGGCGCATACGACAGACAGACTACGCAGGAGTTAAGTGGGCGTTTAATGAAAGGTGAACTCTCCTGTGGTGTGGCCGCGAGAAAGGCAATGGACGAGATCCTATGCAAGGCCTCTCGCTTCGCCAAGGCGCGCCGGAGCTTCGGCTTGACAGGCGCCCATGCGGCAACTGCGAAGTTAGTCAAGAGACCAGTAGATGGCCTCGGTTACACAAAGGTCAAAGACAGAAAAGTGACACAGGTGCCAATGATTGCCTCGAGGATCCTGGAGCCGAAGGAGGCACCAGGGGTCAAGATGCTCGAATGCCTCCCCAATGAGGACGCGGGTTATTATGCTCATGAACATTTTGTGGTTGATCCAGTTGGTAAGTCGCAAATAATTTTCAAAGAGCTCGAGACACAATTTGCATTTGTTGGTGGCAGCGAGTCTGAATATATTTCATATTGGCACAGGGATGACATAGGATACCTCTGGAATTGGGACACTTTGGATGGGGTTAAAGCTTTTGCAGGATTTTCAACGGTTGTCAAAAAGAATGGCTGGGATCTTAGAAAGCTACTCATGGCCTGTCCTGCAAATTACATGTTTTCCGATCCCAAACCTAGAGGGGCTTTGGGTATGTGTGCAGGGAGCTCGCTTGCACGTTCCTTCAGCACAGACGGCTTGGCAGGAGCCGCCCTTGACGAGGACTCGGCCTTCACCTTTGTGGAGACACCTCCTTGGATGTGGAAATGGGTGGCTGCTCCCCCGATAAAGGCCAGTAAGGTCTGGGACGTCCTTCCCCTGTCCCTTCGTGTCAGAATCACTCCTCAGACATTTGTTGCTGCCTGCTATAAACGTTTAGCCATGGGCATGTCACATTCTGTCCTCATACTGATGAAGATCAATTTGCACTGCGTCGGTAAAGCTTTGTTCAACTACAATCGACAGTTGTCGAACCCCTCAGCTATAGCTTTAGATGTTTCTCCAACAGTGATTCTTGATTCTCATTTCAAAGGTGTTGAACATGATCCGGACTTGTGCGATGAGTTGCTTGCTTGCCATGATGATCAATGGATGACTAGACAGGAGTGGAGACGACTACCTTCGTCATCTCATTCCCAATACACTGTTGCAGAATGGTGCACGACAGTTCGTTTTGCCAAACAATCAGATCAACGTGTATTCGTGGGCATGCATTACTTTGGAGGCGACCATCGACCTGGCGACCTTCAGGATTGGCTGGAGAAGTTTGTCGATGAGGCAGGCTTGATTTTGCTTTTCTTGACAGTCGATATCACTCACGATCCTCAATGGGATCTCACTTTACCCAACACCTACGATTCAATTTGCGCTCTCGCTCTTGAAGGCCTTCTTGATGTTTTTGTGGCCGGACCACCATGCAATACAGTATCAAGGCTCAGGCATCTTTTCTTGGAAAATGGCCCTAGACCTTTACGGAGCCGAGTTTTACCTTGGGGTCTGCCAGGCCTTTCGGCCAATGAAAACAGCAGACTCATTGAGGCGAACAGACTTTGGCTGAATACGATGTCCCTCGCAGAAATCGTGTCCATGCAAGGTGGAGGCCACCTGATTGAACACCCCGGTGATCCGGGGGAACCATATCCATCGCTTTGGTGCACCACTGAGATGACTGAAATGGAAGCTCGGACAAATGCTGTCCGCAGTCACATGCATCAATGCCCTTTTGGAGGTATTGCTCCAAAGTACACTATATGGTCAGGCACTATAGATGAAATGCCCTCGCTTGATCAAGTTTGGTGCCCAGGTATTTCCGACTCACATGTTCATGGCATCTCTCATGGACGCAAATCAGATGGCACGTTTTATTCAAGAGCATTGCAGCGATATCCCAACAAACTGTGCAGACATATTGCTTGGATGATCTCACGAACTATCGTCCGCTTTGCTACATGCTATGTTGGACCCACAGGATGTTTACGAACTTTTGTCCCAGAGGCCCACCAAAGGGTAACCTCCTGGGGATCCAGGGCCGACAGCAGTACGCGAGGCGGGATCGCTTTCCTGAACGAAGACACCCACACTGGCAAATCGGTTGTACTGGGTGGCGATCAGTCAGCAGTCTATTTTCATGTTGATGATGGCATTGTACTTTCAGGAGTTGCTCCTGGCCCATATCATGCCAACACAATTGTCAATGTCATGGTTGAAGCACTTACAGACATTGGTTTCAGCATCTCCCAACTTGTTCTTCATCCACATCTTGACAAAGCAGTCGGTTATACCACTCTCTTTGACGAGGCTAAACTGCAGCTGCCAGCTGAGAGAGGAGTTCGATTGAGAATGGCCCTGCTAAACCTCACCAATTATAAAGTTGTGGATGTTGCCATCCTTCATTCTTTGGTGGGGGTTTGGATCTATGGTTCACTACTTTGCCGTGAATTACTGTCCATACCATTTCATGTCTTTGCATTCCTTGAAAAGTACGAAGACCAATTGGTGAGTTGGAGTCATTCAGTTAAGATTGAGGTAGTAGCAATGGCAAATGCAATACCTTTCGTGGAAGTACACATCGGATGCAAGTTGCCTTCAGTTATATTTGCTACTGACGCTTGTGGGTCAGATGACAATTTCAACGGTGGTTATGGCATTGTGGCTTCAGGTATAAACAGAGATGAGGTTGTTGATATTTTGAACAAGGGAGAGTCTCCCGGCAAACAGATGGCCACTGCAAACATGTTAGGTGGGGCCAAGAATCCCTATGCCCCACTCGTACCTACAGCTCCTTTTACAAAATTGTCGGAAGAACTTGTTGTTCAAGACAGATGGGAGACAGTTTCTGTTGGTGAATTCAACTTTCCTGAACACATCACTTTATTGGAGGCCAGAGTAGTTGTTCGCCTCCTGAGACTTATATCCATGTATCCTCAACTCCATGACAGTTTGATCATTTCGTTACAAGACAACGCAGCAACAGCAGCAGCCTTGAGCAAAGGAAGATCTTCAGTGTATCAGTTCAATCGCATGCTTCGTATGCGTGCGGCCGTTTGTTTGGCTTGCAGGATACGGTTGTTTGCCCCCTGGGTGCAGTCTAAACTCATGCCTGCTGATTTTCTTTCTCGCTTTCTCAAAAATGGTGGTGCTATCTAAATTGTGTTGTCTCAGGCGTTTGCATCCAGATTTGGCAGCACGAGTTTCAGAAATCACATTACGGAGATACAGAAAAGAACTAGATCGATTCTTGGTGTTCATTGAAGACAGGCTTGATGCCCACATCATTGAGACCCCTGAAGATCTAGATGACATGATTTTCCACTATAGAGACGACGTGGCTCTATCCCG
>CALGTP010000499.1 GCA_937902105.1 uncultured Actinomycetes bacterium | reverse complement strand
GCCAGCGCTCTCCAACTTCAGTACGGTGTGGTCCTCCGCTGTGTCTTTGACACTGCCATCGCTGACAGCCTTTCGCAATCTCGCCTTCCGGGTGTCAAGCGCGGACTCAAGACAGTCCTCGAGGCCGTACTCGGCGAAGGTGTCGTTCACATGCCGCACAAGGATGAGATGGAGAACTTCGCAGCGAGTTACGGTCTTACCCACGCTGATCTGTGGTCCTACCGCCCGTTGCCGTACGTCGCCTTTGAGTATGCCTATCAAGACACGACGTATTGCAATAAGGCTTACCTCGTACTCCGCGCGCGATTGCTCGAGCTTGATCTCCTCGACCTGTGTTTCCAGCTCTCCGCTCAGCAAGTTGCCCAATTCTACAAGTCCTCGTTCCACTCGTTCTACATCCCTCCGTCGCGAGCTGTCTACGCCCTTACAGACGGAACCCGCATCGTTATGCTCTGCTCTCGAGCTGACCAGTCTATGTCTCTCCCCTCGTCGGAGATTGCCCCCCCTACTAACCTCGTTGACCGCCTGTCGCTCCCCGCTGGGTGGGACCCCCTGTCAATGACGTGCCTTCTCAACGGCGCTAAACGCGGCTGGGCCACAACAATGGGACCGCCCGTAAAGCCCTTGACCCAGGCTATTAATTCGCACATGAAGCCCCTGTCGCGTATCGGCGACGCCCTGCTCGTCATCTGCCGCATACCCGACTGCGTTACAGTCCTTCCCTTGCTGGTGGCCTCTCTCCCCGACTCGACTTCATCTGGACACGAAGTCGTCCTCAGCTCCGTACTCGACAACCTCCCTGCCTCTTCTGGTGACGACAAGCTCTGCCTTTCCTACCTGCGCCTTCATCTGCAGCAGTTACATCAGAAGCAACATCCCGCCGCCCAGTCGCCTCTTACCCCTGTGTTCGACATCGCCCCTTCTCCTCGCGCCGACCATTCCCTACACACGACAGTGACCATTCGAATTAGCCTTTCGCTTTCTGTGTCTCGTCTCGCCTCTGTCTGCGCGACTACTCGCGTTGTCCTATCCCACTCGCACCCTGCATCTGCGGTCCTACTTGCGCGTGTTCCACCAACTCGCGTTGTGGCGGCGGCGATCATTGTCCACGACGGTACCTTCGTCTACGCACTTTCCGGTGCCGAGTCGAACTCCCGACTGTCCTTCCCCACTCGCCTTTGCGATGGAAGCAAGGATGCCCATCCGTCACCTGAGGAGCTTCACAACGCTGCTCTTCTGGCCTTTGAAACCTACGCGGGTAGCGCCCTCCTCAAGACGAGTCATGGCACTGACCTGATGCCGAGTTTCGCTGTCATGCCTCTCGCCGGGCGCTTCTTAAGTGACGCGTTAAGCTTCAAGTCGTGTGTAGTTCTCGGCGACTTCGTGGTCTCGCCTGATGGTACCCCGAAAGGCGGTGCTCTCACACGCTACTTCTCTGCCTCGGTTGCGTCCTTGCGCCGCTTCGTCGGTACTAAGTACGCGCAAAGCGGCCTGTTCGCCCTGGAAACTGATTTCCACGCGTCTCGGCGCTGTGGGTTTGAGGCCACTGCCACCCAACTAAGGAAGTTCCCCTCGTGGGGTTTCTACGACTACAGCAAGCCCTCACGGTTCGGACCTGTGGACAAAGTCGTCCTGTCCGTCCTCTCTTCGAATCAGCTCTCGCCCGTTGCCCCGCTCGATCGCCCCTTAGGCTCTGACCCGGCTTTCGACACGCTCTTCGAATCAGCGTGTCTTGTCTTCGCAGACGCACTTCGTGATCCCCGCACCTCTAGCGTGAACACCGCACAGCCTCAGCTGCCTGCCCCACCCCCTGCACGCATTGGTGACGCCCTCGAGCAACTTCAACTCGACGTGGCGCTTGTGGCCTCTGCCTCCACGGCGGCGCCACGGGACGCGCTTCGTGATTCTCCCGTCGCTAGCGTAAACACCGTACAGCCTCAACCTGCTGTCCCCGCCGCCGCTAACAACCCCCCTTCCCTCGAGGAAATCCGTATCGAACAGTCGCGCCACCCCGCTACGGCGCGTATAATCGATTGGCTCAACCTTGGGAGACTCTCTACCGCCTGGACGGGCGCTTCGCCTGCTGAGCGCAACGAACTACTGAGAGAACCTTTCCACCTCTCCGCGTGTGGCACCCTTCTTTACGTCAACCCCCCTTCTGCCTCCGGTGGTCCGCGTTCTGGAAGCCAACGCATCGTAATCCCTCCCTTTTACCAGGATGCCGTCCTTCGCCTGTGTCACGATAAGGCAGGTCACTTCGGAGTACAGAAGACTCAAGACCTTCTTCTTCAACGCTTCCATTGGGGGTCTGACACCGATATGCGGCGATCGGTCAGCGATTACATCAAGACCTGTGACGCCTGTCAGTTCAGCAAAATCCCGCACCACAACTCTGGCCCCGCCTTCTCCCCCGACAACGGTAGTTACCCTTTCGACGTCGTGGGTGTCGACGAGTTCTCCGTGGGCGATGGTCGTGCTGTCGATGGCTACGCAAGCTGCTTAGACTTCGCCGACTACTTTACCCGCTTAATCGTCTCTGAGCCTTTCGCGGACTCCCTCACGTCCGAGAAGGTGTTTGACATCCTCCTCGCTAGAGTGGTTCAAGTGCACGGCTGCCCCCGTGAGATCCGCAGTGACCAGGCCCGTGTCCTCATCTCTGCCGCTCTGAAGCATCTCTACGAATCACATGGTATCTCCATTAAGTTCGGCAGTGCCTACACTCACAACATAGTTGCGATTGTTGAGCGTTGGCACTCTACGCTGAACACCATGTTGCGAACCCGAGACGTGGAAGACAAGACAGTGAAATGGTATAAGGCTCACCCCCTATTGGTCCTTGCCTTCAACTCTGCCACTCACGCTGTTTCTAAGTACTCCCCCTTCTTCTTGAACCACCTGCGGTCCGCGCGCCTCGGGTTTGACTCCCTCTTTATCGGCGACGTATCGCTCCCGACTGAGCTCACTGAGTTCGTTGCTTCCCGCCTTCGTGAACGCCAAGTCGTATGGAACGCAGCTAACAAGTCTCTCCAACTCAATTCGCTCCATGCGAAGCAGCGCCTCGATCTCGCACGGGTCACTGACGTGTCCTTCAACGTAGGCGATTTGGTTCTCGTCCAACGCGGATCTTATTTCGACCCTGGCGCTGTTCACGCCAAAGCCGAGGCCCTTATGGACGGACCGTATCGTGTTGTTCAGGTCCTTCCTCACAACCGCTATTCCCTCGAGTCCTTGGACACCTGCCGCCCCCTGCAAGAGCCGGTCACCGGTCGGCGCTGCCTTCCTTACCATCCTAAACCTCCTCCGGCGCCCGCGCCGCATCTGCTAGACGACCTCTATGCAGTTGAGAGCCTTATCGACAGGCGCGTTGTAAAGGTGAGTGCCCAACTCCGTCCGCTCGCGAGCTCCCCGGACGCCAAAGTCGTGGAATATCGTGTCCGCTGGTTGGGTTTCAGCTCCACATATGACAGCTGGCGCGCTCGCTCGACTCTGACTTCTATCCAGCCCTTATTGGATGCGTACGACGCCAAGCGCCCACTCCCGCGCGAATTTGGCGAGCCCCCGGCTCTCGCGCCCCTTGACCCGCCTACGGTGCCACCTGCCCCCCCTCTGCGGCTGCAAGGCCGTTTCCGCTTTCACCCTTCCCCTCCGACTGGCGTCTCTACGTCAACACCCCCGGCTCCTTCGTTCATCCTTCACGACAAATTCCCCGTCGGTACTCGCGTCGAAGTCCGTGCCCGCCGCGCCCGCGAGAATTGGGTGCTGGGTCGTTGGTATTCTGGCGTTGTCACCAAGTCGTGGCTTTACGTACCGCGTGACAATGTGGATGGCAGTCTTGTCAATTGGCACATCCTTGTACAGTATGATGGACCCCGCTTCTATAAGCAAGGCGTTGCCGTGCCATACGAACACGTGGTCTCTGACTGGGACATACGTAAACAGTCGCACGCCGCACAGACCGAGGACCGTACCGCCCCGGATCGCGCTCCACTCCCTGACGTACCTGCGCCCGCAGTTTCCCCCGAACCTTCCCCAGCTGCGCCAGCTGCTCCTGGCAACCTCTCCGCCCGTCTCCCCCGTCGCGCTGCTTCTTCTAAGGTGCCCGGCGTCGCGAACGCCCGCCTGGTCACGTCTGAGTTCAGTCCGGAAGTCGAGCAGCGCTTCAGCGCCTGGCTGAATACCTTGCCCGACCTTCGCAGCACTGGACGCTCGTCACCGACCTCTTGGGACCCGTGGTCTAGCGTTCTCCTTGTGACGAATTCGCCTCAGGAGCGCGAATTCGAGGCGTTCTATGCTCGCCTCCGCCGCCTCCGTCGCCGCCGCCTTTTCCTCTTCCTTTTGCGGCGTTTGGCTCCAGCTTAGTAAGATCTACTTCGTCACCTTCCCCCCCGGCGTTTGGCTCCAGCTTAGTAAGGCCTTCGTGCTCAGTCGTGTCCGACCTTTTGGCGTGTCACGGGCAACGTCCTTTGTGATGATACTCGCAATTAACGACCCCCCC
>CALGTP010000498.1 GCA_937902105.1 uncultured Actinomycetes bacterium | reverse complement strand
TCTCTCTCGCTCTATCCCTCTCTCTCTCGCTCTCTCTCTCTCTCTCTCTCTCTCTCTCTCAGCATGTCGCTTTGTTGTTCCTTGTTGGTGCTCGCCCCAACCCCAGAACAAGTTGAGACGCACATGTGTGACTGAAAACCAATCAGCCAAGAATGGATCACACATGTGTGACTCGAACACAAGCTGACAAGCTTGAGTCGCACATGTGTGATTCGAACGCAAGCTCACAAACTTGAGTCGCACATGTGTGAACCAACAAACCAAACAGCACACCAGATCACACGAATGATTTTGTTTTCAAACCAGCTGCACATGGGTCAGGCAACTCCCAACCGCACTTTTCAGAGATGATACCTGATGGATTTCGGAAGCGGTCTCTGTCGGATTTGTCCAACTGGTTCCAAAGCTGACAAGCTTTCTTGCGCACGGACTCCAAAGCCTGCGCGAACTCCTCGCCAAGAAGCTTCCTGCCATGGATGTCCTCTGTTGGAACCCGCAGGCCTTTCTTGCTTGTGTTTGTGCGGCCTGACAAACATGTATCTAGGCGGGGGGACTGGCAATTGGCTCAACAGCTTTGCAAACCCTTTCAACAAACAGCATGACAAGAAGTGTCCGGAGCTCACTTCCTGGTAAGGAGTGATCGAGCCACGACACGCTCCTTGTTGACAAGGTAAGGGATAACCACCTTTGGCGTTTTGCAGGCTTGAACTCGATCCTTCAAGTTGTCGTCCTTGGTCTTGAAAGTCAATGGCCCGTCATAGGTTGCCGTCATCACTGCAATGTTGGGCTCAGTGCCTTCCTCTGTGGTCCCACCAAATCAGAAAGGAGCCAGCACACGAGCCTCCTTGGCACCCTGCTGGGCACCACCGCCCACGAGAGGCGCAAGTGCGCGAAGCTGCAAAGGGTTTGCGCTGGGCAACTGAAGTTCCAGCACCTCTTGCTGCACCTTGTCTGCCGCTTTCTCCTTATCCTTCTCAGAGACGACTGTCAAATCTGTCGAGCAGGGAACCAGCACCAAAGCACCGGAGGCGAAATCATGCTTGGTCATAGCTTTCCTGGGCTTCCCACACAAGCTCAACTGTTCCGGCAGCGGGGATGTGGCCAAGTGCAACTGGAACAGAGACGCCTTCGCCATAGCCAGCAAGGAAGCGTTAGCGGCCGAGGAATCCCAAGCGATCCAACGCAGTGCACCATTCTCTGTCTTGGCCTTCTTCTGGACCGGCTCGTTCGGCTCGGCTTTCTCCACACTCAGACGCATTGAATTCACGGTTCGCGTAGCCTGCTCTTTGGTGTCCTTGCTGTCTGTGGCGCTGCCCAAATCCCAGAGCACCACTCTTCTTGTCAATCCCTGTCATGGTGCCAGCCGCATCCTTGCGCAGCTTGCTCACTGTTGACTGCAACACCACCCTGCACCCAATCACAAATCTTTGTTGGGCGAGTGTGTAAGCAGGATCAGCTTGGAAGGCGCCTTCGGAAACACACAAGGGTGCAGACAACTGCAAGGGTTTGCTTGTGGAAGCAGAAGACGATGCTGCACAAGTTTCAGCGGACCTCTGACCCAGAGCCTGGCGCAAGATTGGATCGGGCATGATGGTCGAGTGAAGGAACTTGCCAAGCATCTCTCGGAATTCGGTTTCGGCTTTGCCGAGCACAGTCCCATCCTGGCAATCCTTCTTGTCTCGCAGCACGCTGCCACATCTGGCCAGCAAAGAATGCTGTGCTCTCATGTACTCAATCAAACGCACCTCAGGGAACAGGCTTCGGTCGTAGATCTTTCCAAAGCTCACGAGGAAAGACTCCACGGCAGTCAGCACAGGTTTTGCGGAATCCTCCTGCAAAGCCTTCAGATGGCCCGGCTTCACGGCAACAGAGATGGAATGCCTGCCAACTCGTTCAACTTCTTTCGCCTTTGGATCGCACATGTACTGCCTGACGAGAAGAGCTAGGCGGCTGTTCATCCATTCAGCCTCGAACTCGGCGACATCCCCGAAGAAGGCTGCCGTTGCTCTGAGGACATTTGGGTTTACCCACTGGAAGTGACAGTCCACTAAGGTTTGGACGGCCGCTGGGGACAAAGTTAATGCACAATTGTAAAGTGCACATACATCGTCCTCGACCCAAGCGCCGCCAGCTTCAGCCATGGCCTTCGTTTTTATAACGTCCCACAGCGACTGGCCTGGCTTGACAGGTGGCGGGCAGTGCACTTGCCCGGAAAGCTGACGCAGCAAAGACACTTCGTCTTCGCAGAGAGCCAGCTCTTGATCCAGATTACTTGCGCGCATTAGCTGGGCCACTTTTTCCGGGTGATCTCGGACGGCTTCCCAACGCAGGACATGATAGAAAATTCCGTGGCGGATGTGCTCTGCAAGCTCCTTTGGATCTGGCATGGAACCCCCCGGCGGCACCTGCATGACCGCGCCGTTGTGGTCCCACCGACAACCCTGTGCCATGGCCTGCAGGAAGGATGGGAAATGTGTTTTGGCTATGGAACCGTAGACCATAGAATCCCTTGCTGCCGCTAAAAGAGGGTCCTTGTCCGTGAAGGACTTGGTGTGTTCGTACACACGAGCCATATTGGAAGGGTCTCCTTCGTGGCAGATGCCGTTCTGGTAGATGAACCGTTGCAGGCCTTGCTCGTACACGACCTTGCAACCCACAGCGTGGGAATGTTTTCCACTGATTGGGCCGCCATTCCTGTTCAACCAGGAAACTCCTACATCAAACAGGGATAATCGCCGGATGCCCAAGCTGTACTCTTGGAGTACCCATTTTGCTCCATCCAGCGACATTTCCGGTGGACACGGCAGGCACTACTTGAGCCAAGAGCTACTTGAGCCAAAGGACAGCCATTCGTTTGCGCGCAAGCCGTTTTTAATGCATGGCAACGTTAACTCGAACATGTGTGACTCATAAGAACCGTGACACGCACATGTGCGACTCGTACGAAACGTGAAACGCACATGTGTGATCTATACAAAATATAAAACGCACATGTGTGAGCAAATCAAACAGAGATCGATCCCCCAATACTGTAATTTAGAGTATATATATATGCTGTCCCTAAGGTTTCTAATTGGGGGTGCTGATGATGTAAAACTTACTTTACATACTTGCACACTTGCTTGCATGCACACATGCACTCTTTTTTTTTGCTCGGCTGCTGCAAAGGTCTAGGTCTTGAGCCCATCGAACACCATGGGTCGGGCTAGTGGTGCACAATATCAACATGAAACCTATTTTTTCAAAACAAACAGGCCTACAAGTTACACGTCGGCTAAGTGACACGTTAGACGCCTGTTCAGACAATGGCGTGTTGTGCCGAAATGGGGGCGTTCC
>CALGTP010000497.1 GCA_937902105.1 uncultured Actinomycetes bacterium | reverse complement strand
TGTGAACGGTTATCGGAATCCGCCAAAATCCGGCGGTAAAGACGGATTGAGGTTTTTGGTATGGCGCGCCTTATTGCGGGGAGCCGAAATGGAATTGCTCAATCGCCACGCTGACGTGGGGGGCAAGAAGGACTGAAGTGGCGGGAGTGACGCGTGGGACGCTGAGTTGGCGTGTCCCAAGAGATTAGGGTAAAAGGGCAGCGCCAGCCGACGGAAAATCGGCGCGACACCGGCCCAAAACGACCAATTCCAAACCGATGCCGCGCCCCTTGAACCCGAGGGCGACGCTGCGTGCAGATTGTTTCACGAGTCGCCTGATAGTGTCGAGTTCCAATCGGTATTGCACCGCCGATGGAAACTCCAGGACGACGCTATCTCTGTGTGCGCTGCCGTATAGCGGTACTCATTTGCAGCCGCTGTGACCGCGGTCAGCGCTATTGTGCTGATGGCTGCGCGCGGCAGGCGCGCCTGTCGTCGATGAGGCAAGCCGGCCGGCGCTATCAGGCGAGTCGGCGTGGGCGTCACAAGCACGCCGAACGGCAGCGCCGCTACCGTGAACGCAAAGTGAAAGTGACGCATCAGGGTTCACTCCTGCCGGGCTCCTCTGTTCTACTTCAAACCGATTCGACGCTGCTGCGAAAGACCTCGTTACTGCGGTGGTACTGCCATTTTTGTTATCGGCCGTTAGACACACAGGTGCGCAATGACTTCATGCGGCGTCGGAGTTTTAGTTCTTTACCCGTTTTCAGAAGAGGAGTGCCCCGTGACCCTGATCCCTGATATTCAAGCAAAGATATTGCGGTACTACCATGTTGAAAAGTGGCGCATTGGCACGATTGCCCGGCATTTGCACGTCCACCACGGTGCCGTCGAACGTATGCTGCGCCAAGCGGGTGTGCCGCGCGCAGGCACGTTACGCCGCTCACGCATTGACCCCTACCTTACGTTGATTCAGGAAACGCTTACGAAGTTTCCCACGCTCACGGCGAGTCGGCTCTATGCGATGGTTCGGGAGCGTGGTTACGTTGGCGGCCCAGATCACTTCCGTCATTTGATTGCGAACCACCGACCGCGGCGTGCAGCGGAGGCGTATCTGCGGCTGGTGACACTACCCGGAGAGCAGAGCCAATGCGACTGGGCTCATTTCGAACATCTGAACATTGGCCAGGCACGGCGTCCGTTGATGGCTTTCGTGATGGTGTTGTCGTGGTCGCGACGGATCTTCCTGCACTTCTTTCTGGATGCGCGGATGGAGAACTTCCTGCGCGGCCACGTCGCGGCGTTCGAGGCATGGGGCGGATTAAGTCGAGTGGTTTTATATGACAACTTGAAGAGCGCCGTCTTGGAACGTCAAGGCGAGGCGATCCGTTTCAATCCCACGTTACTGGAGTTCTCCAGCCACTACCGCTTTGAACCCCGGCCGGTAGCGGTGTACCGCGGCAACGAAAAAGGCCGGGTGGAGCGCTCAATTCGTTATATTCGGGAGTCGTTCTTCGCGGCCCGCACATTTAGTGATGTGGATGACCTGAACCGTCAGGCGCAGCAGTGGTGCTTGGGGCAGGCCGATGACCGGCTCTGTCCGGCAGACAAGACTCTCACGGTGCGCGAGGCGTTTGCCAAGGAGAGGCCGGCGCTGCTTGAGTTGCCAGCCAACGGCTATCCAACCGAGGAGAGGAAACAGGTCTCAGTTGGCAAGACCCCTTATGTTCGATTTGATCTGAACGACTACTCGGTTCCCCACGACCACGTCAGGCGTATTCTAACCGTGGTGGCCGATACGCAGCGGGTGCGCATTCTTGACGGGGCGAGCGTTGTGGCCACACATGTTCGTAGCTATGACAAAGGACAGCAGATCGAAGAGCGCGCCCATATTGAGGCGCTGGTAGCGCAAAAAGCCGCGGCACGTAGCCAGCGTGGGATGAACTATTTGAATCAGGCTGCGCCCGCCAGTCGGGAACTGCTGGCTCAGGCGGCACAACGCGGCGAGAGATTGGGCCGCATCACGAGTTCACTCGTACGGATGCTGGATCGCTATGGCGCCGCCGAGCTACAGACGGCGATCCTCAGTGCGCTGTCGCGTGGCGTGCCGCATCCGCACGCGGTGCGCCTGGCGCTCGAGACGCAGCGTGAAGCGCGCGATCTGCCGCCACCGGTGGAGCTCAGCCTGCCGGCGCACGTCGCGGCGCGTGATACGCGTGTTCAGCCGCACTCACTGGATTCCTACGACCAACTAACAAAACCAGGAGAAGACGATGTCTGATGACGTATTTAAACAACGTGTTGCCAACTTACGGCTGCATGGCATTCTGGCACACTGGTCGCAACTCGCGACAACCGACTGGTTGCCTCAGCTGGTAACCTGGGAGGAAGAAGAGCGGACACGTCGCAGCCTGGAGAAACGGATCAAGGACGCCCGGATCGGGCGCTTCAAACCACTGGCTGACTACGACTGGACGTGGCCTAAGCGATGCGACCGTGCCGCGATCGAGAGCTTGATGTCGTTGGAATTCATCGCCAATGCGGTCAACGTAGTCTTGGTCGGTCCGAACGGCGTGGGCAAATCGATGCTCGCTAAAAACATCGCGCACCAAGCCGTGATTCGCGGTCACACCGTACGATTTACAAACGCTGGCGAATTGCTCGGCGATCTCGCCGCCCTGGAAAGCGATACTTCCCTACGCAGGCGGTTACACCAGTATGAGGCGCCCGATTTATTACTGATTGATGAAATTGGTTACTTGAGCTACTCGAACAGGCATGCGGACTTACTGTTCGAGTTGATCAGCCGCCGCTATGAATCGAAGAGTACCGTGGTGACTACCAACAAGCCGTTTGCCGAATGGTCTGAAGTGTTTCCAAACGCTGCCTGCGTTGTTTCTCTGGTTGATCGGTTGGTGCACCACTCTGAAGTGATCAGCATCGAGGGCGCCTCTTACCGATTGAAAGAAGCCAAGGAGAAATCTGAGCAACTAGGCAACCACCGTCGGAAGAAATCCTCATGAAGCCTTCGCACTTGCCTTCCGGAATTGAACGCGGAATCCCATTGTTCATTCCCGACAACTGGACACCTGAACAAGCCACGGCCGTGTTTGAACTACTTGACGATCTGCGCGAGGCCATCGGGCGACACTACCAAGTCGCAATCACCAACTACTTACGTGAAGACCGACGCCCGCAGCTCCCCTCAGGTTGCGCTACTGACCA
>CALGTP010000496.1 GCA_937902105.1 uncultured Actinomycetes bacterium | reverse complement strand
CCCGAATGGAACGTATCATCAAAGTCTCGTGTCAACACTTCACGCCGAAGTGGACCCGAGGTGAACGACACATGAATCCACGGCGATCGTCGCGTGCTGAAATTGAGAATGACTTGATCGAACTGTAACGTCTTCACAATGAAGTCCGCCACCGCACATAACTGCGTCGGTGTGCCACTCGGAATGTGAATGTCTGCGGCTTCACCCTTTTCATGTTGACTGATGCCAGTGTTCACTTGACGAAAGCCACTCAAGACGACGATGCCGGGATATTCCGCTTTTACGGGAGCGAGAATATTTGCACACAGCAGCGACAGATTATGCAGCACATCATCGGGTAGCAAGCCAAGCTGTGGCGTAATACCCCGCTTCGCCAGAGCCGAGAGGGGAATGGCTGGAATGTCGACGCCGATGTCGTGTATGATTGACATAATCTATGGCTACTCTGTGGTGTCCCCTGTGGTGTCCTCTGTGGTGTCCTCTGTGGTGTCTTCTGTGGGGTCAACGCCAGACACAAATCCTGCGAGGAGATCAATCTCAGGTTCGACCTGATCGACGAATATGGTGACATCGGGTTGCGAGAAGGTATCGACAAGTTCCCCCACCGTCCACGTGGTCCCACCCAGCCGCGTTGCAGGCGTAAAGTCCATGTGTCCGAGATAGTCTGCTCGTGTCAGATAATTAATCAAGGGCAACGCAGCCAGTGCGTCACGATCAGTCGTGCAGTCTGTCAGCACACCCTCTAAGGCGGGGCCCGTATTCTCTGGCATATCCTTGAGTGCCTTACAGGTATCAATATGTGCTTGATAATGTTCGGCGTCATCAATTTCGTTTGGCGTATCAAACAACAATGCGCGATAATCAATCGCCGCTTGTGTCTGTGCGTGATAGATCAGCGGATTGCCCAACGGATTCTCGCGAGGTTCCTGTTCTGCTGTCAGTTCTGCGGTGTCAAGATCACTGTCGCCGGGGGTGAGTGAACTACCGTCAGGAGGAATCAGGCCCCCGAGCATCTGCACGATGCTGATGGCGGCCATAGTATCTTGGGATTTCTTATCATTGACAACTTTGTGCGCCGCGGCCATCGCTCTCGCAAAGACACCTGGCGTGGGGTCGCCCACCGTTATTGCCGGGTTGACGGCAGCCGCGGTGGTAGTCATCGCATCCGTGGTCGTCTTCTCGACGGCGAGGTTCTTGATCTGATTTGCGATCTGCTTCTCCAAGCCCTTCCGCAGAGCCGTTTCTTGTTTTTCCATCGTCGCGGCCATCTTCGGATAATCCCGCGCAATTTCCCCGCGAATCAGTCTTACCGCCGGACCAGTCGGGGTCATCACAGGAATGCCTGGCAACTTCGCATATCGCAAATCAATGAGGCGCCCATCCACTTTTGCGACTTTCTTTGCTCGCAAATTGATATTGTCGGCATGCACATTGAAATCTTTTTTTGTCTGCATCAAGATGTCGTCGTCGCTGTCTAACTTTACTTTCCCCTTCACATGAATGGTGGCGTCGCCCTCGACGTTGACATGGCAATCTCCTTTGACCTTCACATGATGATTGCCCATCGTTATTTGATAACAATGGGACATCGATTTATAGACCACTTTTCCATTCGGATGCATCTCGATGAGTGATCCCGAACGATGCATAATGTGCACACGTTCGCCGCCGGGCGTATCGTCCATTTCCCACAGCAGCCCTGATGCGGTTTGTTGACAATGGTTGTGTGGATATTGCGCCGCATAGGGTGGCGCCGGCTCACTCCATCCCTGCAACCGAGATTTGTCGGCAAACGACATGTTCAATTGGGCATTAAAGCCCGGCCGCTTCTTGAAGGACCCCAGCGGATTGAGTGCACTCAGTGTTGCGCGTGACCAAAAACTGGGCGCGCCTGCACCAATGGTCACACCCGCCACCACAAATTTTCGTTTGCTACTCAGCGAGACATCGACCTCCGCGAAGCTTCCGCCCATCGCCAGACGTGGGATATTCGGGCGATCGATATCATCTTTCTGTGGATTTGGTTTCCGCTTTCGATTCTCTTTGATGATGACACCGATGGCGATCGTCGCAGCCGCGATGGCGGCCGCCGCCGTCGCAATGTGTGCAATCTGCGCTTGACGGTGCGAGAGCTGTGTAGAAAAGGCAGCCGAGCCGGCGAGAGAAACGCCAGACTTCATCCCCGAAAATTGTGCGAGGTCGACGCTGGTATGAAAGCCGCCGGCATCAATCTGCGTGTCACTCAGCGCCGAAGAACCAAACACGGCGGCGTCACGAATTGATGTCTGCCCTGTCAGTAAAGCGTTGCTGGCCGAGGTAAATCCCGCAGCAGATGAGGCCAATGAAGTAGAAAGCGCCAGAGATTCTTGCGTAGCGTCGATGGCTAATCTGGCATTAGAGAACGCTCCGCTCGTCATCGAGCCGGCTTTACCCACGGCACCCAGAAATTTTCCGAATTTGCCGGGGGGTTTGGGCGCCGCTTGCAGACTCAGCGGCGGCTCTGGATCGAGCGAGAGTTCCGCTGGTGTTCGCTGGTCTCGGAATCCACGATTCAGCGACACCGATGCATCAGTGAGTTTATTGGCAACACGGAACGCGACATCGGGATTAATCGCCATAGACTATGTTTGTGTTTGTACGACGGCCGGAAGCACACCGAAAATAATCGGCTGCTGCCCGAGACGCGAGTCCAGAAAAAATCCCATTACCCAATCGCCCACCTTGTAATTAGGTAGAGCGCCCGCATGGGTTACCGGCACAAGCGCATACGCCCATGGCAGTTCTTCGGTGGAGAGACTATCGGTATTCTTGTCATGCCATCCAAAGATACGCACCTTGCAGCGCCCGACCTTCATGGGGTCGCCAAGACTTTCGACCACGCCAATAAACCAAACGAAGCCGTCAAAGCCGAGTTGATGCGAGAGAGGTCCCGATTCCATTAGAGTGCATCCTGCGGGTCATCCGCATATGCGGCCAAGGGTGCACCAAAAGAATCTTTCGTAGCTTCAAGATGCATCGTATACTCCATAGTGCCTAGTGTGGCTTGTGTCAATACATGCCGCACTGCTGTCACGAGATGTCGACCACTATAATACGGTGTCGGACCCGTGGGCGGGGCCGCTGCGGAATCACCAGACACACCTTGTAAGGCCCGTGTCGACGGATAGTTGAGAGTGATCACACTCCCCGCACGGACGCCGGGTTGC
>CALGTP010000495.1 GCA_937902105.1 uncultured Actinomycetes bacterium | reverse complement strand
AACATGATGCAAAAGATGAAACATTGCAGGCGTACGGTGAAAAGGTGATCCCAGTCATCGCCGAGGAGATACGAGCCAAATCATGACGATCGACGCGCTGGAACTCCGAGGCATCAGCAAATCGTTTCCAGGCGTGCACGCACTGGCGGATGTTTCGTTAGTTGTTCGGCCTGGAACGGTGCATGCTATTTGCGGTGAGAACGGTGCAGGGAAGTCAACATTAATAAAAATTGCGACAGGTGCCCAAAACGCTGATAGTGGTGTTATTCGAATCGACGGTCAAGAGATTGATCACCCAAGCCGGCGGGTGATGCAGAAATTGGGTATTCGGGCGATTTTCCAAGAGCGTCAGATAGCTCTAGATCTTTCGGTGGCAGAAAATGTTTTACTTGACTGCTTGCCCAAGCGCTTTGGGCGTGTTGACTGGCGCACAGCCAAGACATTGGCAAGTGAGCGTTTGCAGGCATTAGAGATTGATCTAGATATTGATGCGCCAGTTCGAACACTGTCGGTCGCACAACTGCAAATGATGGAGATCGCTCGGGCCGTGAGTTTTGAGGCTCGTTTAATTGTCATGGATGAGCCAACAGCCTCGCTCAGCAGGCATGAACTGGAACCCTTGTTCCGCGTGATTGAACGTCTGCGTCGGGAAGGTGTGGCGGTGTTGTTTATCAGCCATCACTTGGAAGAAGTTTTCGAAATCGCTGATGAGATAACCGTGATGCGTGACGGTTCGGTGGTGGCGCAGGGACTAACTGCGGAATTTACACCAGCGAGTGTCGCCGAGTTGATGTTCGGTCGGATTATTGATTCATCTCGTGTCAATGACCGTGCAGATGATCAAGCAGGCAAGCCAATGTTGGTCCTCAAAGGTGTTTCTACTGAGCGCTTAAATAATGTTTCGTTCTCAGTTGCTAGTGGGGAAATTTTGGCAGTGACCGGGGGTATCGGCGCAGGTGTTTCTGAACTCGCTCGGGTGGCGGCGGGTGCGTCATTGAAAACTTCTGGGGAGGTTTTCGTAGTTGATGAATCGCGAAAAATGCAGGGCATTCGCAGTCGCCGCCATGCTTTACGGCTTGGCTTGGCATTTCTCCCTGCGGATAGAAAACGCCAGGGACTTCTTCTTGAGCGGACCTTAGTTGACAATGTTGTCCTAGGTCAGCAAGCTGTCGGCTTGCATCCGATTTTCACACCTAGCAGTGCCGCCAAGTTGGCTAAATCTCTGGTACCCGCAGCGAACATCAAAACTGCCAACATTGATGTTGTGGTCGGAACACTTTCTGGGGGTAACCAGCAAAAAGCAATGATTGGTCGCTGGATGGGCGTGAAAACAAAAATCATGATCTTTGATGAACCGACTGCAGGAATTGATATCGCGTCGAAGTTTGAGATTTATAACGAATTGCGCCGCTTGGCGAACTCGGGGGTGGCAGTTCTTGTCTGTTCAACAGATTTCCAAGAAGTTGGTCAGGTGGCAGATCGTGTCATAGTGATGCGCTCCGGAAATGTTATTGGTGAAATTGATGGCCAAAGTGCCACCGAGAGACGATTGTTAGAAATGGAGATGTCAAAATGACTGAGACACCACGCGCTCCCATGAAGCAACGTCTGCTGAGGTCTGACGCTGTCAGGTTTATGGCACCTCTCGTTGTCGCGATATTGGCTATCTCGTTGTATACAAACGGGAAGAATGACAATTTTCTTGGTGGGGATAATTTAAAAAACATCCTGCTGCAGGTCTCGGTGCTTGGGATCATCGCCATTGGTCAGACCTTACTGATCGCCGCTGGTCAACTTGACCTTTCAGTTGCCACCTTGGCTGCGCTCGCTGGTGTGATCGGTGCGACTCGGATCAAAGACGGCGGATCTGAGCTATGGGCTGTCATTCTCGTTTTATTGGTCTGTGCTTTGTTCGGACTCATCTGGGGATTATTGGTTGCAGGGCTACGAATTCCACCCTTCATCCTCACCCTTGGAGGCACAAGTTTGTTTGCCTCAATCGCCTTGCGTATCTCCAAGAGTTCACCAGTGCCTGCAAGGGAGCGTTTTGAGTGGTTGGGGCGGGCCAAGTTATTGGGTATTCAAACCCCTATTTGGTTTTTCTTAATCATCGTTGTTGTCGCTGCTTTAGTGATGCGCTACACCCGCTTTGGCCGTCATGTCTATGCGACTGGGTCAAATGAGGAAGCGTCGTACCTCACAGGTATTCCAACTGCACGAACTAAAGTTTTGTGTTTTGTGATTTCGAGTACTCTGGCTGGCTTCGCAGGCCTGGTGGCGATGGCTCGAATCTCGACGGGTGATCCTCGTAACGGCTCGCAGTTGGCGTTACAGGCAATTGCGGCGGTCGTCTTGGGTGGTGGTACTCTAGCAGGGGGGCGAGGTTCGCCGATTGGAACGTTTATTGGCGTTGTTCTTCTTGCCGTCGTTCAATCAGCTCTGACCTTTAACAATGTTCAAACGTTTTGGAATGACGCAGTCTTTGGGGGGGTACTGATTTTTGCGGTGGTTGTCACAGCTATCGGTGATTTGCGCCGTCGCCGATTTGGGGCTCGACCCCTTTTGGCTTCACTGATTCAGCGAACATCAAAGGCTTCTGCGGAAGTGAAAACTTAGCTTCAATTTGGGTCTACGGTTGTCGTAGTAAGTAAATCAAACACAACAACAAAGGGGAAGAAAAATGACAGAACAATTTTCTAACATGGGCAGGCGTCGTTTCTTGCAGGGGGCAGCGGTGGTCGCCATCGGCGGCGGCTTACTGGCGGCTTGTGGTGACGACGAAACCAAAGATGATGGAACCGGCGGTACAACCCCAGCGGTCACGAGTGGATTGATTGGGTTGACACTCAACGGTTTGAACGATTACACCAAGGGTGTTGCCACCGGCGTCTACAAGGCTCTTGAGGGCACGGAGTACAAGCTTGAAGTGGTACAGGTGAACTACGACGCAGCTCAAGAATTGGCTGCAGCTGAAGCGTTCCTCGCCAAGGGTGTTGTTGGTCTGATCATTCAGCCGAATACGGTTGAGTCCGCTGGAGCCGCCGCTGAAAAGGCTGTTGCTAAGGGTGTACCTGCCGGTAACTGCATCTGGCCCGGTGCTAGTGAATCCGATAAATTTTTCGTCGGCGTCGCCGAGCTTGACTCAGTACAAGGTGGTCGCCTCATCGGTGAATACCTCATTGCCAATGCAACTCCAGGCAAGGTCTGCGTTGTGCAGGGCGTCGTTGGGCAGGGATTCTCTGAGCGCATTGATGAAGGCCTCGACGAAGTGTTGAAAGACAGCGGTTTCGAAGTCGTCGTTCGTGAGCAAGGTTTCTTTGATCGGACCAAGGCAGTAGGAGTCGTTGAGCAAGCGTTTACGGCTCATCCTGATTTGGGAATCATTGTGGCGTACTCAGCATCTATGTCAAACGGTATTTCGCAGTGGCTGAAGGATCAGGGCAAAGACACCGTGATTCACATTTCATCAGATGCTGACGAGGAAATGATTGGTTGGATGAAGACTCCTTACCAGTCGGCTACCCGCTACTACTCCTCGGCTCAGACTGGCCTCATCGCAGCAAATGCAGTCTTGGCTTCGCTACGTGGTGAAACGCCAGAATTCCGCACTGTCGTTGAACAAGTCATAGCAACTTCTGAAACGATTGATGCAATTGTTGAAGCGAATCCGTACATGTTTATGGATTACAAGGACAAAGTACAAAACATCTAGGACAACATATCGTTGATTGTATTTTTCGTTGAGTGGCTCGGTCGAATGGGTCGAGCCACTCACGAGGATAAAGATGTAAGTGAATCAAATTTTTATTTTGGAGATTAAAAGTGGATACTGTCCCCGTAATTGATATTGCTCCATTTCTCGCAGGAACGCCCGAGGGCATTGCCTCCGTGGCTGAAGAACTCGGGAGAGCTTGTGAAGAGATCGGCTTTTTCCAGATCACCGGTTTTGGTGTCTCAGAAGAGTTCATCCAA
>CALGTP010000494.1 GCA_937902105.1 uncultured Actinomycetes bacterium | reverse complement strand
TAACTCGCCAGCCATCCATCAAAAACAGTGTGGCGTTAAAATTGGTCATGGATCACACATCACGTCCATTCACTCTCAAACTGCCCGAGGCCTATGACATAGGTTCTTTCAAGCAGTACATGTTCGGCACTCCCAGCCGAACTGTCAACATTGAAATACTGCTGGATTTTTTTGACACCGCTATGAAGGGTGTCACCAGAGGTGTTGGCAGGCAAAGTCTAGATGTACAGACTTTGCAAAGTGAATTGATGCGTCGACGTGACAAATTAAAGGCGTCAGAAGCCACAGCGCTCCAAATTATGACTGAGCTAGAAATGGCTGACTCCACCACACAATCAAATGCTGCATCATCTTCGCAGAAAAAGAAGGTTAAATCAACGGTCGCCCCGTTGTTCACACGACTGCCAAGCGGCCTTTGTAGGAACACAACAGTCTACCATGACACCATGCCAGGGGTCGTTCGCACTCGCCTTCAAGTCGACGGATTGGGGTTGCAATCTCTCCCTCGGAGGTTGCAAAAGGTTCTAGCCCCGCACACCGTAGACTTGGACATCAGACGGTTCATCTTCACAATTGCCCGGCAGTTGCTGGACAAGTTGCAACCAGTCCCTGCGCTCCCGCCTCAGTATATGGCAGTTTTGGATGCCATTATACACGACAGGGATGCTGTGTGTACAAATGAACTGCACATGAATGCTGAGGAGGGGAAGCAGATGCTTACTGAAGTGATGGGGGGAGCAGCCCTGAGAGACGAGTTCACAAACAATAAATTTCTGCAGAAACTTCACGCCGTTGCCTGTTACATGCGATGGTTGGCGTGTTGTGTCTTGCCGGACGTGTACAAGGTGATGACAACCTTGAAAAAGAAATTCCCGGAAGCTTCGACATACCATGCCTTGTCGACAGCAGTGGAAGATGTCATACTCCGTGAGTGGACGAATTTCATCCTGGAATCGTCCGTGTTACATCTGTCCCTCCACTATGACGGTGTCCGGGTGTCAGCCGAATCTTTGGGCTTAATCAATGAATTCTGTGATGAGTGCGAGCGCCATATTGCCCAAACCACCGGCTTCCATGTCAAGATTCGTGAAAAGAAACACGAATATTTCATGGACATGCTAGTACGGCTCGCCGTTGCAGGGAGTGACACCGACGTCCCCGAAAATATGTTGACTGAGGGGGACTGCATTCTTTGCAGTGTTTACAACCTCACAGGCAAACCCGAAACATTACTGCAGTTTCTACAAAATGCAAAACACGAATTCAACGTCTACCGTCTGACACGTAAGGTTCGTACTTATCAACAAGTAGCAAAGATCTCGGATCACACCTTTGTCCCGATGCTTGGTTGTCACACAAAAACTGTCCCTATATCGCTGCTGCATTTCGAGCATGATGGGAATCCACATTGTGTCGCAGTCCGTTACAATCTCCTGGATGCGAGCTATGAAATTACAGACGGCAACAAAGTGTATAACTGTTCAGAACGGGTGTTTGACACATGTGCAACTTCTTCCATCGACTGCTCCACATTGGTTACCTTTGCTTTATTTCCACCCGGCGCAACAGTCATCTGGCCTGCGGAATACAAGCCGGAGTCGCTCAACATCCTGCTCAGTTTGCAAGCTGCCGGCAAACGTGCCCGAGCTCCCAGCCACATTTCTATTGCTGATATAGAAAGCACACATCCCCAAGGAGATCTCGCGAGTGATGAGGATGATGACGATGATGGAGAAGGTCCACTGCTGACTGATGGTGACGACGGTGAAGTTTGTGTCGGCACTGATCTCCTAGGCCTACTGGAAAAGGAAGTATCAGCGGCCATTCGCTCTGTTAAGAATGCTAAAACCAGACAATTGGATGCATCATGTCCTCTTTGTCCGTGGCGTTCTTTCCCATCAGGAGGACACAAATCTTGGCACACTAGCAAAGTCAAAGACAAAATTATATCACACTTGCGTGTTTATCACACCGCCAAACATCAGTTCTGTTGCTCCCGAAAACAACTGAAAGTGATATGTGCGTTGTACGACGCATCCGTGATGGCTGGCCAAGATCCGTGCAGCTTAATTCATCGCAGTGCAACTTTGTTGAAGCAAACTGTCCAGCCAGGCCTCTGTGGAAAAACAAATGAAATCGATCGCTATATACGATTGGTATTCACAGAGGATGGCCCTTCATATTTCAACTTGCACACGGTGAGTGAATCTCTGAAGCTCAGACGTGTGGGCAACATCTACTACTCACACCGTTTTGCTGAGTGTATGCTCAGAGAGATCATCATCCACAACGCAAACATGCAACGTGTGTGGCCTCGCTTGCACCTCAGATGTCACGAGAGCAATAACCAATTGGGCAGTTTGCTATTCACAACCACCGGGTACTGGTGGCCTCTAATTGAGGACATAATTGGTTCGCCACAAGTGCACGCTGAGCTCAAATCGCTAATGGAAGAACTCACCCAACACCAAGAGTTTTATGCCATTAGCATTGATGCGACAGTGAGATGCTGCATGACCATTTTGGGTCAAGCGTCTTACCGAGCTTCAGCTGAAACTCGCGCAGCTGCTGCAATCCCTGATGATGCAGCACTGCGACGAGTGCTAACTGTCAGAGGACGATCTGGAGCAGTGGTCCTCATGGAGGCGGTGCCATCTGAAAAAAGTTCAGTGGTGGCCGATCAATTGCTTTCCAGCTGCACCCCGATAGCACTGGCGCAGGTTCAGCATGTAGCAGTCGACAACCCGTCCGAACTGTTACTGCGTGAACTACAACGTGCTTGTCCGAATATGCACACGTTGATTCTGGACCCGGTGCACCTGGCAATTGTGTACGAATATTCCACATGGCGCACCTTGGATATTGTCCTTGGATATGTTTATATTCATTTTGACGGTGTTATTATAAATTTTGAAACATAAGAGTCATGATGTCATATGAAGCTTAGACCACTCAGGCAAACGCACACCTGGATCCAAATTCCTGCGCTGCATCATGGCGAAGTTCACCAAGATCAGTGCCACTGTATCAGCTAATTCTTGGGGTCCTGTGTTTACTGGTAGAAACGCACGTCCACTGGACCAAGAGGAGAAGAATTTGCGCAAACATGTGCAGCATGGACACACGGCTGTATTTTTATTATTTCATTTCAATGTTGGACGACTTCGTTGTTATATTTTTTGGTGGTGCGTCGTTGAGATTCGCATTGTTTCTAGTTCGCTAAGCCTCACGCAAGGATCAATGCCATTGCATCGGGCACAGCGAGTGCATGACAGTATAGACTCCACCCAAGTGTTCTTCACTAGAGTTGCTTATATGGAGTGTTTAGCGGCGCTCGTAGCACTGTATCCAGAAGAGGTACAGAAACAAGTGCCAGGACATAACCAAAGTGTTAAACATGTTCTACATTGTGCTACAGCACTAGACCGAACCGAGTGGCTGTTTAACGGCTTGAGGTCCAGGCACTCTATGCCAACTCGTTATCTGTCGTTGCTTCCGACTGGCACAGCTTCAAACGAAAGTTTGCATGCCGAGATTAATGGATGGTTCAGGCAAACGCATAACCTGCACCAATTAACACTGAAATTGAAGCTACGGATTTTACAACTGTCCAAACTCATGTCCCACAACTCAGCCATGTACAGACCTACGTTGCGACAAGTACGACCTAAGATCGTACTTGCTCGCTCGATGTGCAAGCCCATGTGGACGAATACGGCCTGGTCCAACTGGTGTGACGAATTGCAACCGGGGGCCAAAGTACAGAAGGCCACAGCGCCATTAACTGTAGAGCGCAAGTTGCAAGCAGACAAAATCAGGAAGCACGTAATTAAAAGACCATCCGGCGCAGCCACTGGTGCTACAAAACCAGTGGTTAAGCGACCAGCTGGCAAGAAATCTAACCACCGCACTCCTTTCACACGCCAACGCAAAGGTCGTTTGTTGTCACAGGGAGTGCGTAGCAAGTCGCGATA
>CALGTP010000493.1 GCA_937902105.1 uncultured Actinomycetes bacterium | reverse complement strand
TTCTCGCCGAGGAATCCGGCCTCACCAGCACCCAAGGGAAAATTCTCGCCGAGGAATCCAGCATCAGCCAAAGGAAAATTCTCGCCGAGGAATCCAGCCCCACCAGCATCCCATGGGAAATTCTCGCCGAGGAATCCATAATTTTACCCAAGCTCATCCAAAATCGCAATGGCCAGAAGTTAATCCGACATCATCCCAAATCCAAGGACCATAATTTAACAAAAAATCCGTCCAAATTGCAAATGCCCAAATTTAACGCAAAATCCGCCCAAAATCGTACAAGCCAAAGGTTAACCAAAAATATGCCCAAATCGCAATGGCCACAATTTGGCCAGAAATCCACAATTATCAAATGAATCCAGCATTGGCACGAGCGCAGGGGTAGTTTCCACAGTGGAATCCATCATTGTCGAGCTGGTATTATATTCCTCGCCTAAAACTCTCGGATATGACGCTGCACCCCATCCCCAAACGATATATATATATATATACGTTTGATAGTGCATCGCTGACAATATGTTCTGTTCGATTTGGGATTGCAAGCCCATCGCTGAAAGCACTCACGCAAAACACATTGCAGAAACATGATACAGGATTAAACACCGCACACACCATAAGATAACTATATGAGAAACAATAACAACTCCCCTGCCCGACATGCCTCCTTCAATCGCGTCAGGCTGATGGAGCGGGCTTTGTCCACCACCTCGCTCATGCCAACACCTTACACGAGTGAGTTGTTGGTTGAGTAAGCTGTGTATCGCAAGTAGAATGGCCGGATAGTATTATTTGTCTCACAATTTCAACGATCAGTAGTGGAAAATCTATATTATTATCAAGTTTACACGTGACACACCATATAGATCGCAACACATAGATTTGCAAACCTTGTGGCATGTGAACAAACCTAGTAGAAGCGTGTTTAACTTCACACGAGTGGGACAATGCTTAACCCAAAAATTAGACGCTTTTGCCTCTCCTGAAGCTTCTGTCTTCAAAGCTGTAGAACAGAATGGAGGTGTCAATGATTTTTCCGGTTTGTGGTGGCCACTCCTGGTGAAATGGCCAAGGTTTTAACATGTTGATCATGGCACCTAGTAATGATGTTGAGTGTTTGTCATGTGGGTTCGTTTAGGACTACTGCAGGTAGTTCGAGAACGATCGGTTTATGTGCAAATCTGTCCTTCACTGTCAGGAACCGTGCCCCAAAATCATCAATGCTGGTATCCTTGCCCATCAGCCCAGCAGCGATGCACATTCTATGGGAATCGTTCAGCATATCTTCGGGCCGTACACGCCATGATCGCTGCGCGATGTCCTTGAAGGTTCCGCCGTGCAGCACTGGGTGGGGGTACAGCTCATCATCGCCAGGGGCCTTGTGCCTCAACTCGTACATTTTATCAACCATCCGGTTCACCGCAATCATCACGGGTGGAACAGTGTCCATGGAAGACGCTGTCCCTGCAAGAGGCACCATAGACGGAGTCATCTTGAACTTCTTCTTGGGAGCCATCGCAACGCACTGACACACTTCACCACCTGGTGAACTAACCTATGCAGCAGAATTCAAGATCCACCGTGGCTACAGTGTCGCAGTATTGGTGTTCAATGGCGTCAATTGCCATAAATTGGGGTTGTTTAGTCGCACTTGGTTTGGTGAATGAGTGTATAGCTGGTACATCACAATCGATCACACAGACGCCAGCAAAGCCAAGTAACGCTGAACACCTGAAATTAATTCTCTCGAGCAAACCTCATGTGTAAACTGTTTGTGTGTACATATCACACCATCTTCCTTGTGTGTGTCCATTTACCAACATATCGTTTGTATACACCTATAATGTTTTATCTACATATCTGTTTAAATAGCATGATAGTTGTAGTTGTCTATGTCACACGCTGTTGTTGTAATCGCATATGAACTGATCTTCAGCAAATATAACTCAAGAAACATACACAACTTGCATATATCGTTAGTTATACTGGCCACACTGGCCTATATGCAAACACAACTCAGATGTGTGGAATTATCAATCCCGACGCAAACATAGGCATATCCATTTTTTCGGTTTTGAACCCACCAGTGTGGATCTGGCACAGTTATATGATGATGTGTCGTCTTATAGTCGTACACAAAACAACGAGCATACGACTGCGACTCACGATGCATGTTGCAAGATTGATAACATGTAGTCTGCGCAGCTCATAGCGTTCATATATTGTGTTGCTGAGATACTTCTAGCGTTTAGCTCGTTGTCAAAATCAACCAATGTCAGAAGCAACCTATTTCCAGCTGGTGAGTTGTGTCCAGTGACACATCATACAGATACACAATAACGCAGTTGCATTAGCTTCCCCATGAAGTTCCAATATAGCCCTGACGGACCCTGGCACAACAACTGCGGCATCTAATGTTTGCTCGTGCTAAGTATCACACTGGTTCACAACAAAGCTAGTAGCCATGAAACTCACAGCCAACAGTTAATGCTTATAGCAAATATAGCCACGGGCCACGAATCTAAAACCTAAACTATACGTGCATTGCCATTACACAAGAGGTTCACTCGATGTGCGTCTAAGGTCACCTTCAGGGCTGCCAGTGCGCGGTCACAGTGATCAGCGCGGCGAGGCACACGGGCGCCGAAAACCTTGGTAGGCAGAACACATGTCACTCGAGGTTGTCGGTATGTACAGCAAGGTGTGTTAGTACATTATGGTATGGATATCTTTGAACTGGCAAGTATGTGGTTGTGTGTGTTTGTACACCGTGTGATTCAAACGAGTAAGCTAATTAAGAGTTCACTTCGAGTGTAAGCTGTTCGTTAATTGCATGATTATTGTGTGTGCTGTGCACACGTGATCGTTTCCTAAAGATGGTGGGGCCATGGATGGTTAGTTAAGGGTGGGGCAGTGGATGATTAGCTAATGGAGGGGCTATGAGTGGCCAGTCAAATGCACAACCGAGCTAAAAGTATATAACACAACACTCAATCAAACATCGACTTAACACTGTGCACCTCTGATGTATGAGGTGCTATGGAAAATTGTTTTAAGGGATGGTTTTAACATCAGAGGTATATGCTTTTGATATGTGGTACTAACGTGTGAGACGTGCATGTGAATTTACAACTGGAATGTCTAGTTAACAGCTACACCGAATGAACTTCAATACTCGGTCAACCGCGACATTGTCTAGACGCCTACATAGAAACGCCAATGAAACTATGACCAAGTCGTCTCGCTATTGCAGTCTATTGCATAAAACTACTGGATCGAATTAATGGACAAACACGATATAGTGATGTGGTTTAAGCAAAACTGAGTATGGTGCATATTACCAGCCAGATCGCTCAACTGACTATTGGTCATGCCGTGCATGAACTTGGCCTGGTCGTCCAGCCCAATGCCCTGCAGGAGCATCTTTTCCCGACCACAAAGCCTTACGGGGAAAGCCCTACACGTGTGTTACCCCCCACGAACCTTTTAATAAACGTACGGCCATATTACATAACACTAGTCCTATGCTAATACTCCGAGAAACATCGACCATCGGTTTGAGACGACATATTTCCCACGTGGGATAATGCATGGACACAATTCGGGGTCGGTGTGGTTGAAGGTGGCACGATTGAAATTCTGGTCCTAAGTAACTGGTTGTCCCCATTAGCCACATCATGGCACGTGTAAGTGCAGCTAGCTTCGAAGTCCAACATGAGTGGAAGTATTACTGTTTGTTTCTAAACCTACCTTACACAAGCTGACAGCAATAACAAACGCACAGTGTTATATGGTGGTTAAGCTCCACTCGCATTGCACAATGTACGTGTTCACATATGGGTCGTGGCCTAACTTGAGTAGCTGCACCACAGCAACACTTACGACCCACAGCTCCCTCTCGGTGAGGGGAGCATCCTTGAGCAAGACGGACAGCCTCCCGAAGTGCTCATGCATATCGTCCTTATACATAAGAT
>CALGTP010000492.1 GCA_937902105.1 uncultured Actinomycetes bacterium | reverse complement strand
ATTAGTATCGTGGAATATTCTGGAATCATAACACAACGTGCTAGGCACTCATAAGAAACAGGCACGATACCAACATCAATCTGCAAATGCTAGCATGGACCTCGTAACTTCCAATTTCTTGCTATATCCATGCATAGTATGCGCAAACACAATGTTTTATTCTAGTCGCAAGCGTTGGTCGAATCGGAAGGCAGCTCGCGCCGCCCAGGACGTTTTCAACAATGTCATGGACAGCTCGCGCCGTGGGATAGCAGGAAGAGTATACGTGGCAACACCACTAAAGGAAAATTGCTATACAGCTCGCGCTGTGGCACACGTTCATCGAAAAGCATTAATGGCGTCAGTGCAAGACGCAGGCTCGCTGGCAGCTCGCGCCGCCAAGTGTTTTCCAAGTGATGGTGAGGTAGCTTGCGCCCCTGCAGTGTTGGGCATGTCAGCCTGGTAAGTTCAACTACAACCGGAAAGGGTCAAACAAGGCTCTGAGATGTTCGGAATCTGTGGACTCCATGGCTCGCGCGCACTGGGCGAAGCCAATGACGCGTTGGGCTAGCAGTGAATCACGATGGCACCACGTTGGGAGCTGCAATTTGCCTCCTGCAAAATGCGTGCACGTGTACCGAACAAACGTTATCATCGAGAGGAGACGAAACCAAGGCTCCGACATTCTACGGGACCCTCGTGGCAGCATCTCTTTGAGTAGAGCCCAGAAGCGCTCCACACTGACGGTTCCGGATTGCATCGGGATGCCGGCTTCGTGCAAGC
Organism: uncultured Actinomycetes bacterium; assembly: GCA_937902105.1. Lineage (GTDB taxonomy): Bacteria > Actinomycetota > Acidimicrobiia > Acidimicrobiales > Ilumatobacteraceae > Casp-actino8. The sequence goes on along the minus strand of CALGTP010000492.1, from coordinate 3,185 downwards.
CTAGAGCGGCACGCCTCCAGGCCCAGAGTCCTTCTAGGCGCAAAGGTTTGCCCAGGCGTGTGTAGTGGGCAGCCACTTTTCGAGTCCAGCAAGTTTTCACACCATTGCAATGCAGGGACAAACGCCGACTCCTGCGAATGCCAGTTCGGCGCCGCAGTTGACGCACGCCCGGACGATACCACTTTTCCATCCTGTCGATCTCTTCTGTGTATGCTCGCTGGCTTGGGTAGTTACGGAAGCTAACACTGACGTGTAGTGTAATCCCGAAGTGACGAGCCAGACGAGCGAACACTCCACGTGGCGGGACGGATCGGAACAGCCGATGCCAAGTGCTGGCACGGGCTAAGTTGGGTTGGCGCAAGAATTCTCGAACTGCCGCGTCTGCCTCTGGACTATCGGTGCGCTTGGCTTGCAACACGGGCAGAGGTTGTCGGATAGCAACACGCAGGAGGGGGAACCCGACAGGAGCAAGAGGAACTGGCAGGTCCCCACACGTATCAGGCAACTCCGCTGAGAGCCGAGCTTGCATGTCCGCGTGGTCGGCATTTATGTTGCAAGCGTCGTTGCCAAATACAGGGACACATCGTCTGAAGGCAATGGTATCATGGGCAGGGTCTCCGGCTATAAGACAAGGACTGGCTATGCCGCGGAGTACACAGCCGGTGGCATCTCCTCGTGGTGTGTCGGACTGGGAGTGGGTGGCGAGCTCGGGGTACTTGCGTTGGTAGAAGCGAGCCAAACGAAGCCGATGCTTACCGTAGGAATCCGTCGCGTGGACGACAGGACAACTTTCGGCCATGGATAATCCTGCGCTTAACCGTTTCGTCTTGATGCGGTCCACGAGCTCTGTCAAGTCGTCTTCGATGTAGTCGATGTCCTCACCAGGGTACGTGCGCGGGGGGCTATACAGGGTTCCATCGACAGTGAGCCATGCGAGCAGCACGGAGAACGGAGCTTCATCATAGCGCTGGCCCGGCACATGACGACGAATTCGTTGAGCGATGTCCCAGTTACCATCTCCCCGGATGATGGTGCCGCTGTAGACTGCAATGTGGTCTTGCAGGAAGGACACAACCGTCTCGAAGAAATTCGTCATGGCAGTCAGCGCGAGTTTCCTAAGTGCGCCGGGACTCGGCACACAAGCCATGGCAGCCATGCCGAATGAGCCGCGCAACAAAGCCAAAGAATTTGTGGCGTAGTATTCTACAACGGCACGCCGCGTTGACAGCGCGTTCAGGGACTCGTAGAAGTTCATTACAAAGTACAGCAGAAACGCAGGTGTGAATAGCACGTCTCCTTGCTTCTTGTCTCGCATCTTCAATAGATCAGGGAACTCTCGTCGCAGGTCGTTGTCCGTGACATGATGCCATTGATTGGTGGGACATTTTCTACACCGGTGAGGTGTCACGTCGATGTCGAAAGGCATGGGTATATCCAAAACCTTGAGGCGTAGTGTGCGAAATGTATGGGCCACACCGTCGTGTGGGTCGCCGGCAATAGCTGTAGCTCGGAGATGGTCTGTCCAAGTTTGAGGCACCACGTGCGTCAGGGGGGCGGCAATCTTGACAGACGCGGCGGGTACGCTATCATTGAAGCGGAAGGCAATGGATAGTGCTCGACTGTCCATCGCGAGGCGCTCCAAGTTGGATGGCGGGGATGTCTGCGTATCACCTGCCATTATTGGAAAAAGCGACACGAACAAAACACAGAACTTGAGCCGAGCACAACGAAAACACGTGCAAACAAACAAACAGCCAATGCAGACAAGGTGCCTTGTTGAATCTTGGCAAAGCGGATCGATGCTATTTGATTTGCTGTCACTGGCAAGGTCTTGAAGTGCACTCCGACGTTCGAGATCTCAGAACAAACCACGGTTTGAACTTGGTTGAGTCGAGCCAGATACCATCTACCCGTCTCCACAAGGTTCAATGCTACAACGTCTGCCATCAAACGATTTCGTCGCCGGAAGGTGTCCACGATAAAGACGTGACCGCCATCGAACGTGCCAAAAAGTCCAGGCACGGGTTTCAAGTCGGTAGGGGAACTTTCGAAGGGGTCGAGAGGTTGCAAGAAGTGGAACGACATCAAATGCAGCAACCGCGGAACGGTGCGACCAGCGGCTAGACGAGCAGCTAAGGATGGATCATCTGCATGACGTGTGTTCACAACCGCGGCTGCTGCAGAAAGGCCGAGGGTCGCAGGCGACGCGGCCGGCTGCTGTGGGCGATCGCTATGTCGCCAAACTGAACCATCGTCGTGTTTATATCGCATGTTGCGGGGCATGGCATCCGAGACATCTGAGACGGTAGCTTCAGCATGCTTCGGATATTGCTTGCCCAGCCTGCCTGATCGTCGTTTTACCTTCAACCAGGAGGCAGCTTTAGACTTCGGACGACGATCAGTTGCGCTGAGAAGCCGAGCAGGGTAACTGACGACAGTAGTGTGCTCCAGTGCTGATTGGAGGTTGGTGGCAAGAGTTTCATCTCGAGAAATCCAGAGTTGTCCTCGCTTGTTGTGAACGTCCGGGACGGGAGTGACAAACTTCTCCGTTTCCTCGATGACATGGCAGCGAGAGCCGGTAACAGCATCGTGCCAAGGTTCACTCAAATCAATTGGCCTTACCACTTTTCCAAGGCGGATCCGTCCGATGATTTGGTTGAAATCAGTTACATCCGATTGGTAGTCAATGTTTTGGAGCACACCTGACTCGACACTCGATTTGTCCATGTTGCCCACATGCAAGAAATACCACCCAGCCGGGTAAAACGTAGAGACTGCCAGTGCGGGTAAGGTGCCACTCAACGCGGCCGAAGCCAACGAGCGATGGCGCATCGTGATGATTCGTGACTCGGTTGAGTGTGGGCCAGCCAGTGCAGCGACGGACATGGCGTCGCAGTGGATGACGAAGCAGCTCGCGCCGCAGGAGTGACCAAAGCAGCACGCGCCACTGGAATGGAAAACGCAGCTCACGCCGCCGGAGAAGTAGCAGCAAGCGATCTACTCTCACAATTGAGCCAAAGGCGACGGTCAAACAAATTGTTTAATATTTGTTGAACGATCACATGAAAACCAAAGGGAACTTCCATCACACAATTAAGAAATTGTTGGAATTTGGGGGGCTGGGGAGCGAGAGTGAATGGGCGGTAAGGGTGGCTGGGGGGCGTGTGTGGACTGGCGGTTGTGTG
>CALGTP010000491.1 GCA_937902105.1 uncultured Actinomycetes bacterium | reverse complement strand
AGGTACTCATCCGTAAAGGATAGTACCTTGGGACACATATACGACTTTTACAAAAAACAGTCCCAAAAGAAACGGACTCGATCCACCACGAATAATCGTGGCCGACTTCGTCGAAAATTATCGAACCTCGATAGAAACAAATTCGTTCAACGCGAATACGACCATAGGGTGGCAAGAGCCATGCTATTGGGAATCAATTCCATTCGTTGCGTCACATGTGCCGCACAGCTAACAGACGCTGACTTTCCTACACCAACGCCGATAGGTACAGTGGATAACACAGACACAACGTCAGGAAACAACACGGCTACAGCTGATAGGCACGACAAGGTGACCACCCCGAACTCGAAGCCGTTAGGTATGAGCAAGGAGACCACAGGCATCACACAGTGTGCAAATTGCAGTGGCGTCCACAAAGTGACGACGGCTCTGATGGGCATCAGTAAGCATGCACCAGATGAATGTACCGTGCATGAATATGGAGCAGCACAAGATATACTCCGCCGTTTAGATGATCCTCTTGCTAACACATTACAAGAGACGGATTCTCAAGCACAGTACCACACACGCCTGTCCGCGATCAAAGATCCAGACAAAGAGCGCCCTAGTGACCATTTAAAACAATGGCACATAGTACCAGGTACTATAAGCAGTAGCCAGGAATTATTGCCGTCCGACGACACAGAGGACACTCCCGAAGACACTGAGCTACCAGAGCCAGAAATACAGTCAGGCCCCGCGACCGACGATAATGATTATCTGAATGTCACGATCAAGGGCACAGACAAGTTCAAAGAACTATTAACAACCTTAGTACACAAGTACAAGGATGTCTTCGCATCTAAGTTACCGGAAGAACCCGCTAGGGTCACCCCGATGACTTTTAAAGTGGAGCAGGACCAATGGATCAAGCCAGCGACACGTCAGTCATATCGACGACAGACAGTCCTCAAGGACGCAGAAGTAGTACTTAAAATTAGTACTCTTCTAAAGTGCGGAGCAATCAGACGTTCCAGTGCACGCGCGTGGTCACAAGTACTACTTACACCCAAACCCAATAACAAATGGCGGTTTTGCATCGACTTTCGTCTATTAAACGAAGCAACATCCCCCAAGGGATGGCCACTTCCTCGTATCAAGGAGTTAGTACACCGCATAGGGCACCATAAACCAAAATGGTTCGGTAAGATGGATCTTACTGATGGGTATTTCCAAATGCCTCTAGCTGTCAACAGCAGAGAAAACACCGCATTCATTACGTCCCAAGGACTATACGAATGGACTCGAGTTCCAATCGGTCTCAAGAATGCTGCAGCATACTTCCAGGAAGTAATCACACAAGAAGTACTCGCAGGACTCGTCATGCATACTTGTGAAGTCTACATTGACGATGTTGCGATACACGCTACAAGCGAAGAACAATTCTTACTACGTCTCGAAGAGATACTACAGCGGTTCAGGAAACACAATGTTAAACTGCAAGGCAAGAAGTGTGAGTTCGGTCTAACCGAAATCGAGATACTTGGCCACGTTATCGACAGTACAGGAGTCACTTTCTCTTATGAGAAACTCCGAGGGGTCGACGACACTCTCCTACCTACAACTGGTACCAAGTTACTATCCTTCTTAGGATTAGCAAACTACTTCCGTGACCACGTCCGGAACATCCACGTACATGAAGGACCACTTCGCCAACTAGCAAGTGCACATCCCAAATCATCAGTAGTACAATGGACTCCAGCTTTGGAAGAACACTTTCAAAAGTTGAAGACAGCGGTCTGGTCTTGTACTAAAGTACACTTCGTAGATGACCGTTGGCCTATATTCCTACATACGGACGCATGCGACCATGGAATAGGAGCATATCTGTTTCAAGTCGACAACGACGGGAAGGAAATACCCATAGGGTTTCTCTCACGATCATTACGTGGGGCAGAATGCAGATGGTCTACCTTTGAACAAGAGGGCTTTGCAATATACAAAGCTCTTGAAAAGTTCGAATACCTCATACGAGACGCACAGTTCACAATACGAACTGATCATCGCAACTTACTTTTCATGAATGAAAAAGCATCTAACAAGGTACAACGTTGGAAGAATGCTATACAACAATACAACTTTGTTTGTGAACATATACCAGGTCCTGACAACATAGTGGCAGACCATTACTCCAGACTCAATAGTCTGAATACCCGCAAGACCGTTAGGTTCAGTGATGAGGGTAAAGACAGTCCTAAGACATCCATCTCAGCTACACTTGCGAGCATGACATCAGACATACCATATGTCACTGAGCTACACGCTTATAGATCTCGTTCTGAACCAATACTAGACAGATCACAGGCTTTCTTAGCAGCTAAGAAAGCACGCTTAAAACCAACTACATCGGTAATAGCCACTCCAATCACATTGGATCATCAAGATATTTTAAAAACAGTACACAATGTTACTAGTGGTCATGCAGGCACTGAACGTACCTTAGACCGTTTACGCGCCAAAGGTCACAAGTGGCCGGGAATGCGACAAGACGTAATGACATTTGTCAAACAATGTCCAGCGTGTCAAATGATGCGCGAATCACGAATACCGATTTTGGTCAAACCATTTCACCTTTCAGTGTTCAATCCTATGGAAAGACTCAATATCGACACTATAGGACCTTTACCTCCAGATGAGGAAGGCAATGAACACATCTTAGTGATCATCGATGTATTTTCACGATTTATCGAACTTGTACCATGCAAGGACGTTACTGCTGCTTCAGCTACAAGAGCTTTACTAGCACATATCGGACGATATGGCCCTCCAGGAGAAGTATTAACTGACAATGGATCACAATTCATTGCAGATGTAACACAACAATTGTTACAAGTGATGGAGATACTCCCTCTCACTATTCTACCTTATTCCCATGAAGAAAATGGAATAGTAGAACGAGTCAACAAAGAAGTGATTCGGCATCTTAGAGCCATACTCTTTGATCGACAAATTAAGGACAAATGGTCCCTTGTACTACCATTGGTACAACGCATTCACAATGCGACACCTCACTCATCTACCAATATAGCACCAGCTCACTTGATATTTGGACACACTCTAGAATTAGATAGAGGCATTCTACACGAACGCAAGGCTGAAAAGTCTGAAACATGGCATGAATACATTCATACTTTACTCAATGCACAAGCACGGATAATTGCTGTAGCACAGCAAACACAACGTATCCTAGACAATGACAATATTGTGAAACGCAATAACGTTATACCCACAGAATTTGAACCAGGTTCATATGTTCTAATGACTCACTATCAATACAAGGATGGAGTCGGATCTAAACGTCCATCTAAATTGGATATGAATTATAGAGGTCCATTTCTAGTAGTATCAAATGATCATACTAGATACTCTCTACAGAATTTAGTTACTGGAGATACATTTGACACACATGTCACGACACTACAACCGTTTCATTTCGACTCTAAAGTTGTTGATCCCAAAGTTGTAGCACGTCAAGCCGCTGGTGAATTTTTCGTTGAACACATTCTGGAAATTCGCGGTAAGCAACATCCTAAGAATCGTAGATTCTACAGGATTGGTCTAGAACTTTTGGTTAAGTGGACAGGTTATGATGAATCATATAATACCTGGGAACCTTACAAAGAACTTCGCTTTAATGCACAGTTCCATGAGTTCTGCATCAATAAGAGATACCAATATCTCATTCCTTCTATGTTAGATAATATACCTACATAGAAGAAGATTCAAGAGTCCAAGACTCTAGTACATAAGAATCTTTAAAAGATTCACTCAGATTTTTTGGTACTCACAAGAGTTGTTTTCGGTTTAGCTATAAACCTCTGAGTGTTTAGTAGGTAACAGTTTAACTGAGTCCTACATATCTTGTGTGTACGAATCACATTATATAGCAACCCACCTAGATTACCATA
>CALGTP010000490.1 GCA_937902105.1 uncultured Actinomycetes bacterium | reverse complement strand
GGAGCATGTGGTTTAATTCGAAGCAACGCGCAGAACCTTACCAACCCTTGACATGGAGGGGACCGATCCAGAGATGGATTTTTCTCGTAAGAGACCCCTCACACAGGTGCTGCATGGCTGTCGTCAGCTCGTGTCGTGAGATGTTCGGTTAAGTCCGGCAACGAGCGCAACCCACGTCTTTAGTTGCCAGCATTCAGTTGGGCACTCTAAAGAAACTGCCGGTGATAAGCCGGAGGAAGGTGTGGATGACGTCAAGTCCTCATGGCCCTTACGGGTTGGGCTACACACGTGCTACAATGGTGGTGACAATGGGTTAATCCCAAAAAGCCATCTCAGTTCGGATTGGGGTCTGCAACTCGACCCCATGAAGTCGGAATCGCTAGTAATCGCGTAACAGCATGACGCGGTGAATACGTTCCCGGGCCTTGTACACACCGCCCGTCACACCATGGGAATTGGATCTACCCGAAGGTGGTGCGCCAACCAGCAATGGAGGCAGCCAACCACGGTGGGTTCAGTGACTGGGGTGAAGTCGTAACAAGGTAGCCGTAGGGGAACCTGCGGCTGGATCACCTCCTTTCTAAGGATGTTTCTAGTAACTTTAGGTGCTTGCACCTATTGATCGTGAAACACTTAGCACAAGACCAGTCATGGTCTTAAAACGCGGCCAGGCCGTCCTCATATCTCTTCAGAGCATGGATACTTAAATAGAAGTATTGCATGGCTTTCGGGGCATTAGCTCAGCTGGGAGAGCACCTGCTTTGCAAGCAGGGGGTCAACGGTTCGATCCCGTTATGCTCCACCATTTACCGCCTTACTGGTGATCGTGGTTGTTGCTTAATAGTAGCTTTGACCGGTTCATTGAAGGCACCAGGGATTGGGTCGGTAGCTCAGGTGGTTAGAGCGCACGCCTGATAAGCGTGAGGTCGGAGGTTCAAGTCCTCCTCGACCCACCAGTGCCTTAATAATGTTAGATTTGACTATCAAGCGCATTTGCGAATGTGTTTGATCGTCTGATTTATCAGACGGATTTAGAGCGTAAGCTCTAGAATTGACATCGTATATAGAGAAACAACATCAGTATCATTGATGGTCCCGAGTATGGGATTGTCTGCCTTTGATGGCAAGAATGATATTGTTCCAAGTCTAGTACACTAACCTGTCAGCACTAAGGTGACTGACAGTGGGTAAGTATACATGCTTTTGACACTAGAAAAAGCCTTGCTTTTTCTGGATCAAATCAAGCGCGAAAAGGGCGATTGGTGGATGCCTTGGCAGTAAGAGGCGATGAAGGACGTGATACCCTGCGTTAAGCCATGGGGAGCTGGGAATAGGCTTTGATCCATGGATGTCCGAATGGGGGAACCCACCTGAAATTCTGTTGTTGTTATCTACTGGCTGTTTACAGTCAGTGGGTGATCATCAACGGGGTTAGACAGGTACTTATCTCTGAATAAAATAGGGGAATAAGAGCAAACCCGGGGAACTGAAACATCTAAGTACCCGGAGGAAAGGAAATCAAGAGAGACTCCGTTAGTAGTGGCGAGCGAACGCGGACCAGCCGAGCCTGGAAGAGTGACTGGAATGGTCTGGAAAGGCCAGCAATATAGGGTGACAGCCCCGTACAGGAAGCTCCATGGGACATATTAAGTAAGGCGGGACACGTGAAATCCTGTCTGAAGATCGGGGGACCACCCCCGAAGGCTAAGTACTCCTTACTGACCGATAGCGAACCAGTACCGTGAGGGAAAGGTGAAAAGCACCCCGACGAGGGGAGTGAAACAGTACCTGAAACCGGTCGCCTACAAGCAGTCGGAGGGACCATGAGTCCTGACGGCGTACCTTTTGTATAATGGGTCAACGACTTGGTCTTACTAGCAAGCTTAAGCCGATAGGTGTAGGCGCAGCGAAAGCGAGTCTTAAATGGGCGAATGAGTTAGTGGGATCAGACCCGAAACCAGGTGATCTAGCCATGAGCAGGATGAAGGTAAGGTAACACTTACTGGAGGTCCGAACCAACACCCGTTGAAAAGGGTCTGGATGACTTGTGGCTAGGGGTGAAAGGCCAATCAAACCTGGAGATAGCTGGTTCTCCGCGAAAGCTATTTAGGTAGCGCCTCGGACGAATACCTTGGGGGGTAGAGCACTACATGGATGATGGGGGCCCACAGCCTTACTGAGTCTAAGTAAACTCCGAATACCCAAGAGTACTATCCGGGAGACACACGGCGGGTGCTAACGTCCGTCGTGAAGAGGGAAACAACCCTGACCTGCAGCTAAGGCCCCTAATTCGTGGTTAAGTGGGAAAGCATGTGGGACGGCCAAAACAACCAGGAGGTTGGCTTAGAAGCAGCCATCCTTTAAAGATAGCGTAACAGCTCACTGGTCTAGATAAGCTGTCCTGCGGCGACAATGTAACGGGGCTCAAACCACGAGCCGAAGCTCAGGATGTGTAGCAATACACGTGGTAGCGGAGCGTTCTGTGATATAGGACGCTGTGTCTTTAGCATCTTAGGATGTTACGGACACAATGTGCTTTCTGTGAAGCCGGGCTGTAAGGCATCCGGTGGAGAGATCAGAAGCGAGAATGTTGACATGAGTAGCGACAAACAGGGTGAGAGACCCTGTCGCCGAAAGTCCAAGGGTTCCTGCTTAAAGCTAATCTGAGCAGGGTAAGCCGGCCCCTAAGGCGAGGCCGAAAGGCGTAGTCGATGGGAACCACGTTAATATTCGTGGGCCAGAAGGAAGTGACGGATCTCGAGGATTGTCTGCCCTTATCGGATTGGGTGGGCCGTTTAGAGGTTCCTGGAAATAGCCCTTCATGAGACCGTACCCTAAACCGACACAGGTGGACTGGTAGAGTATACCAAGGCGCTTGAGAGAACTACATCAAAGGAACTCGGCAAAATGCCTCCGTAAGTTCGCGAGAAGGAGGCCCCACTTTTACGCAAGTAGAGGTGGGGGGCACAAACTAGGGGGTGGCGACTGTTTACTTAAAACACAGGGCTCTGCGAAGTCGTAAGACGACGTATAGGGTCTGACGCCTGCCCGGTGCTGGAAGGTTAAAAGGAGGGGTGCAAGCTCTGAATTGAAGCCCCAGTAAACGGCGGCCGTAACTATAACGGTCCTAAGGTAGCGAAATTCCTTGTCGGGTAAGTTCCGACCTGCACGAATGGCGTAACGATCTCCCCGCTGTCTCTGATGTAGACTCAGCGAAATTGAACTGTGTGTCAAGATGCACACTACCCGCGGTTAGACGGAAAGACCCCATGCACCTTTACTATAGCTTCGCACTGGCATCAGGATTGTGATGTGCAGGATAGGTGGTAGGCATTGAAGCGGAGACGCTAGTCTTCGTGGAGCCAACCTTGAGATACCACCCTTCGCACTCTTGATGTCTAACCGCGGCCCGTTATCCGGGTCCGGGACCCTGCGTGGTGGGTAGTTTGACTGGGGCGGTCGCCTCCCAAACAGTAACGGAGGCGCGCGAAGGTAGGCTCAGAGCGGTCGGAAATCGCTCGTTGAGTGCAATGGCAGAAGCCTGCCTGACTGCAAGACTGACAAGTCGAGCAGAGACGAAAGTCGGTCATAGTGATCCGGTGGTCCCAAGTGGGAGGGCCATCGCTCAACGGATAAAAGGTACGCTGGGGATAACAGGCTGATGATGCCCAAGAGTCCATATCGACGGCATCGTTTGGCACCTCGATGTCGGCTCATCTCATCCTGGGGCTGGAGCAGGTCCCAAGGGTATGGCTGTTCGCCATTTAAAGAGGTACGTGAGCTGGGTTTAGAACGTCGTGAGACAGTTCGGTCCCTATCTGCCGTGGGTGTAGGAGACTTGAGAAGAGTTGCCCCTAGTACGAGAGGACCGGGGTGAACGAACCACTGGTGGACCAGTTATCGTGCCAACGGTAGTGCTGGGTAGCTATGTTCGGACAGGATAACCGCTGAAGGCATCTAAGCGGGAAGCCCCCTTCAAAACAAGGTCTCCCTTGAGAGCCGTGGAAGACCACCACGTCGATAGGCCAGAGGTGTAAGTGCAGCAATGCATTCAGCTGACTGGTACTAATTGCTCGATAGGCTTGATTTGATCCAGAAATAGCAAGGCTCGTATGAGCCTTATCTGGTAAAATAAGTCAAAAGCACAAATGGACTTGGAACAATAAATGATGTTGGAGCTTCTTTCTTGGTTTGGTGGTCATAGCGCGAGCAAAACACCCGATCCCATCCCGAACTCGGCAGTTAAGTGCCGTCGCGCCAATGGTACTGCGTCTTAAGACGTGGGAGAGTAGGTCACCGCCAAACCTAGTAAGAAGCTCAATTCCCTATATATGTGTT
>CALGTP010000489.1 GCA_937902105.1 uncultured Actinomycetes bacterium | reverse complement strand
GACGTATCATCACCCCCTCGAGCTCGCAGTAGTACGAGAGCTCTCTGCATCTAGGTACGTCTCCCAGGGAATGTCCTCGAGCTGGCGCAGAGACTGAGTCCTCTTCCCCGAGTCAGCACGAAGGATGGAACAGGCGTGGGTAAACAATACGCAATCAGTCCCATCACCCAGCACGGTAAGGAGGAACATAGGTTGCGCACGACTTAAGCGGCTTGGCTGGATTCGGGCCGGGGCGGCCGGAATAGGTACAGTCTTGGGAACGATAGTGACATCCGAGGCATCTGTAGAATATCGGGCGAGGTACTCGGCCTTGCGAGATTCAATCTCCCTTAATATGCGAGGATCGGACACTCGACTTAAGATAGCTGAGAGTCGTTCGGTAGTGATAGTGGGGTGGTTCTCCCATTTCACTTGCACCTTCCATCCACGACCAGACTGCTCGGCACCAACGATGCTTTCGATCTCATACAGCGCTTTCTCGTCCCAGGTATGCCATTCGTCCGGCGTGATATCGACAGGCAAAGCGGGGTTCAAGACGGTACGATTTGCGGCGGGAACACGTGCCTCAGGGATCATAGGTAGTGCATGTTCATCGACATCCGGGAGTAGGAGGTCGGGGTTGTGAAAGAAAGGAGCAGCGAAACTACACTTCCTGAGGGATTGCCAGGGCAGTACATCCGGGACAGATCCGTCCAGTGGGATGTCGAGTAGTACGGCGTGGGGTTTGACAGCAATTACAGTGAATGCATGTCGCCAAGCAAGCCCTTTCCCATGCTTACGCAGGTAGCGCGACTTCTCCAAATCGCTGTACTTGAGCCAGATCTTGTCCCCCGGGCTGACAGTTCGCGACGGTTTCACCGGGGGGGCTGAGCGTGCTTCCGCATCCTTGAGGTCGTCGAGCTCTCTGGTCAGTCGAAGATGCACACGACGCATTTGCTGTCCAAGTTCCTGAATCGTACGATCCTCTGGACTACTGGGGGGGAGGAGGTAAGGCTGCTCCAGGGCAGCGAGGGTTGGCGGTGGGTAGCCGAACAGAGACACAAATGGTACCTGGGTGTCCTGCGACAGGCGCTGGTTAACGCACGATTGGATTGCGGGTAGGAGGGCTTTCCATCCATTGTAGTCGCTACCAGTATGCCGATCGAGGGCGATCTTCAGTTTCTTAACGGCCGCCTCAGCAAGACCGTTCGCCATAGGGGTGTGGGGCATGACGTGGATCATGCGATACCCGTAAAGCTGCTCTGAGGCCTCCATCAGTTTGTTGGCGAAAGCGCCACCATTATCCGCGATGATGATGAGGGGGTGGCCGAAAATAGAGAATACATGCGAAATCAACGCATCCAGGGTCTCTACAGCCGTGGTGGTCTTGACCGGGATGTACAGGGTAAACTTGGTCAGCGCGCAGACCACCGCAAGTACGTGTTTGTAGTTGTCGCAGGCGGGGAGCTCCCCCTTGTGGTCCAGGTGGATGACCTCGAACGGTCGGTTCGGTGTTGGGGCAGAGCCAACAGGTATCGCCATAGTGGCCTGGGACCTGGTGCCACCACACTTTTCACAGGCAGCAGCGAAAGAGTGACACTCCCTTTCCATCCCAGCCCACCAGTAGTGATGCCGTAGTTGTCGATACATCGTTTCGCCTCCAGTATGACCTCCGCCATCGGCTAATGAGAAATGATGTCGTGAGAGTATAGCCGATCTGACACGCCTGGGTACGACGATAGCCCGTGAAGGCTCTCCATCCCGAAAGGTACGTCGGTACAGCGCGTCCGGGCGCAGTTCGTACTTGTCAGCTGCCCTAATCCGCTCGTGGTTAGGAATTTTCGCTGCTCCTTGTAAGACGTTGATGATGATCTTGCAGTCGGAGTCGGACAACTGATCGGAGAGGGAGGGGTCCTCGGTTGGGTGTCGGCGATCCAATGTCTCCCTATCAGGTCTGTCCTGCCAGGCGAAGCTGTCGTTGGGGACAGTGGCTACCCCTTCAGGTACGTGTTCAGTCAAAGCCAACATAGTGGGTGGGGGTGATGTGATACCCCCATTGACCCATCCGGTCATGGCTGCAGATCCAGTGGAGAGGTTATAATCGGGGAGCGTAGTAGGTATGCCACAATTCCTGAGTAGTTGAGCTACGGCCTGGGCGATGGCCGATTGTAGTCCGAGCGGAGGCGCGTGGACGCCACGCAGGGGACGAGCAAAAGAGGATTCGATGGCGAACCCGCTCTCCAGGACTACGGCACCGATAGCGGTGTCGACCATAGTCTGTCCGGCTGATTCGAAGTGCAATTCGCCTAAGGTCAACGCTGGGCGTAGTCGTAAGACTTCCTCGGCTCTGCCGAAAGTACGCGGCGATCGAGATCCGATAGATATCATGATGTCTGCCATGTCGCAGAGGCTCTCGGGGATTACTATACAGCCCACTTCGGCGGCAGCTCGCGTGGAGATCGCAAGGAGGTCCCCAGCATCCTGGGCGGCGAACTCTTCTCCGTCGGCGATAACTATTACTGAAGGCGGTCTCCCAGCATTCTTGTGGAAGGCGTGTACATGTCGAAGCCACGGGCGCAGGTGCGGGCAGGAGGCATGGTGAGTCTCGTCTATCTGCTTGCCTACCTGCATCGTCATCTGGCTTAATCTATCCGGGTTACGGCAGAGGGCACATGCGACTTGAGCGTGGGTTTCGAGGCTCATCATATCGTTATCCTTCGTGACTCCCGCTACTCGGTCTCGCATACCTCGACCGGGGATTTCGGGCGCTCCGGCGGCGGACCAGAAGCCATCTGGGTCATCCGCTCGGAGTCTGGGCTCATACAGACGGTACGTTGCCTCAGACAGGTACCGCTTGCCCGTGACGGTTGGTGATCTTACGAATAGGGGAGCGTCTCCAATGTACTCGAAAAGATCATCAGGTAATTCCGCGGTGTCGTCTCGTACCTTGACGTACTTACGAAAGGCGGTGAATCGGCTAAGCAAGTCGGCTAGCCCATTGTCGGCCCCCTTACGGTAGGCGATCTTGAGGTGGGGGAGGAAAGTACCCAATTCCATTCCCCAGCGTTGCAGTCTCGGTGGGGCGATGTGCTTCGTGAGCATGGAGGTCGCCACTGCCGAGTCGGTGTACACAGTAGTCGGGTGGTACGTAATGATTTCAGCCCAGTGTCTGACGCAGAGTAAGATCGCACCCGCCTCCTTATCAAACGCGGCGTAATTCTTCTGTGCCTCAATGAGCGTCTTCCAGTAGAACCCTATGATCCGTAGTTCCCATCCTAGTTGCCGTCTCCAGTGGATGTCCAGTGGGTCTTTGCTGACGGGTTTAATCGGTTCTTCCTTGCCCAATGGGGGAGGGGGAGGTCCTGGAAATTCCTTATGCTGCCACTGCATGAGGACACCACCCACTGCGTAGTCTGATGCGTCGGTACACAGTACGAACTCAGCATTGGGATCATCGAATTCGGGGGGCGCGAGGATAGCTGCACCATCCAGGTGGTCAACCATCGCCTGCCATGACTGATTAACATCGTCTTGCTCGTCCTCGTTGAACGATTCTGGTGAGAATTTGCCGCTTTGTGCTCTGTTCCGACTGCTGGATCGGGCCTTATGCCTCTTGCAGGCATCTATCATTGGCGCGGCGAGAAGAGATACTCTGGGGATCATTCGACGTAGGAAAGCAATCGCGCCGAGGAATGTTCCAGCCTCCTTGGGGTTAGAGGGGATTCCTTTACTCATGATGTCCTCGATTTTCGGCTTCTGGAGCTGCAGTCCGTGTGGCGTGGCGACAAATCCGAGGACATCGGCTTCAGGCAGTAGTAGGGCACACTTAGCGCCCTTGAGAGATATGCCGGCCACTGCGAGCCGGGACAGTACTCTTTCGAAGAGATCAACAAAGGCTCCGAATGTGGTAGCCCGCATGCAAATGTCGTCGATCCAGGAGGTTGCTCCACCCTCACCTCGTCCACTATCGAGGTCCTTACGACGGTGCAGCCCCTTGAGGGCGAACTGCATCCCTCTCGAGTAGCCGGCTGGGTTTCTCGTAAGCCCATATGGGGCTACCCTCCATTGGAATAAGGTACCCCCCATGGCACTGGGGAGTATAAAAGCCGACTTATGCCGACAACTGGTTGATAGTAGGAATTGATAGAATCCTCCAGCGGCATCGCAGAGTCCCAAGAACTTAAAGCGACCGCCAAGACCGTACAAGATGTCGGATTGAGTCCCGAGGCCACCGGCATCGGGAACGGTGACTGCATTAACCCTACGGTAGTCAATGGCAAATTTGATCTTGACATCCTCGGGCGTCGAGTCCTTCTTTACTCGAATCAGTGCTGGGGAAGCCCAGTCGCTCATGCTTGGCTCTATAAGTCCCGCCTTAAGGAGCTTGTCGATCTCCGCCATCGCAGAATCTCGGAGCTTAGCGGGGATTTGATAAGCCGACTGCGACTGGGGTAGCGAGGTTCCCGTAGGTATGTCTATGACTACCAGGTACGAGATTTGCGGTACCTTGGCATCTCGCGCCCATACGTAATGGTAGCGTAGGGCGACTACGTAGATCTCTCGTTTCTTATCTTCATGGAGAGGTTGATATTTTCCATCAGGGAACCTGGGAAGGTCGGGATCGATGGCATTATCCAAGTTGAATCCTAGTCCCCGTAGGTCCTCGATCCCTCCGTCATCTACCCCTCTGAGGCCATCCGCCGACTCGTCTAGGATAGCAGCGATCGTGATGTACTCGT
>CALGTP010000488.1 GCA_937902105.1 uncultured Actinomycetes bacterium | reverse complement strand
GCTGTTCGCCAAGCCCACGGCTGGCCGCAAGCGGGTGTTGATTCTCGGGGCCGGGGTCTCGGGCATTGAGGCGGCTCGCATCGCTAGTGCGCGGGGTCATCACGTTGAAGTGTGGGAAAAAAGGGCTGAGGTAGGAGGTCAAATTCACTTGGCGGTGGCGGCTCCCGACAAGGGGGAGGTTCAGCCAGTGTGGGATTACCGTTGGTCGGTGCTGTCCACGCTGCAAGTACCGATTCGCGTCAACATGACTGTAGATGAGTCCAGTCTAAAGAAATTTTCGCCCGATTTCATCATTGTGGCAACTGGGGCGGCTCCGAGTTCGCCGCCCTTGGACATGGGACGGCTCGACCCTTCTATCGCCGTCCATCATGCATGGGATTTGTTTCGTACACCGGAAAAAATCAGTCCAGGTGCGACTGTAACCATCATTGGTGGCGGCATGGTTGGCATCGAATTGGCGGATTTATTACGCCTGAAAGAGTGCCGTATTCAAGTGCTGGAAATGCAGCAGAATGCCGCCAGTGGCATGGCGCGCAACAACCGCTTTGAACTTTTGGAGCGGCTGGCTGCGGCAGGTGTTGCGGTCATCACTCAATGCCGTATTGATGGCATCGTAGGGAAATACGTAAAAGTCAAAGTGGCCAACGCCGAGCCGACAGAATTGGCTCTTGGCGAGGCGGTCATTTTTGCCACCGGGCCGCGTCCAAACCTTGAGGTCATGACTGCCGTTGAAGCGAGTGGCATTGCCCACGCACGGGTCGGAGACTGCAACGTACCGGGTGACTTCATGAGTTGTCTGCGTGACGCCTCGATGGTTGCGCTGAGCATTGAGGGCCCTCCTCAAAGGGCGATAACCCAAAGCCCCCAGGCTGATGGCGTTGCAAGTCCATTGACTGGAGCGCACTCATGATTCCTGAATATGAGATTTACGCTATTCGTTACGCTACCCGCGATGCTGTTCGCAAGAGTCATTTCATTGGTGGAGATGCTCATGACGGGCCGATGCCGATGGATTATTTCGTTTGGCTAATTCGTGGGCATGGCATAGCCTGGGTTGTTGATACTGGCTTTGGTGCCGAAGTTGCAGCACAACGAGGGCGGACACTGCTGCGCACGCCAGACGCAGGTTTGGCGTTGCTAGGCGTCGATGCCGCGAAGGTGAAAGACGTAGTGATCACCCATCTGCACTATGACCATGTCGGCACATTTGAGAGTTTTCCTGCAGCACAGTTTCATCTGCAGGACGATGAGATGTCTTTTGCCACGGGCCGTCATATGCGCCACCGTCTATTCAACCATGGCTACGAAGTTGAAGAGGTTGTTGGGATGGTGCGGCTTGTCTACAAAGACCGCGTCAGCTTTTACAACGGCAGCGCAGACTTGGCACCCGGTATCAGTTTGCACCGTATTGGTGGGCACACCCACGGGCTGCAATGTGTTCGGATCAATACACAACGTGGCTGGGTGGTGTTGGCGTCTGACGCCAGTCATTACTACGAGCATTTTGAAAAACGCCGACTCTTCACCACGATGTTCAATGCCGGGGAGGCTGTGGAGGGCTATGAAACCCTCCAGCGCTTGGCCAGTTCGCCGCGCCACATTATTCCTGGTCATGATCCCTTGGTGATGCGGCGCTATCCTGCGGCGTCGATTGCGACCCAGGGCATTGCAGTCAGACTTGATGCAGAGCCCCAAGATTGAGCCCCGCTCTTCAGCTTGATCAAGTGGGCCGCAATATTGCGTTGAATGAAGTACTTCATATAAGGACGTTTCAATGAGTAGCAATGCAACATCCTTGTTGGCGGGAGCAACTCGTGACCTAGCCGAGTTTTCGTCAGCAGTCGAATTTGACGACATTCCTAAAGACGTCATCGCCCGGATGAAAACCAGCTTGCTTGACAGCATTGGCTGTTGTCTGTTTGGCATGACTTTGCCCTGGACACAGAAAGTCCAAAGCATGGTGGAAGCAGAGGGTTCACGCGGCGTGGCCTCGATTTTCTCAAGTGGTCAAAAAACCTCGGTTGCAGGCGCGGTACTCGTCAATGCGACAGCCGGACATGCCTTCGAACTGGATGATATCCACAAGGAATCCATCGTTCATGCTGGGTCCATCGCAGCGCCTGTTGTGCTCGCGTTGGCCGAACAGGCCGGAGGTGTTTCTGGCCGAAGTTTGCTGACCGCGATGACCATGGGCTACGAAATCGGTACCCGTGTCGGAAATGCGGCCACCATGAGTTTGTTTTTCAGAGGCTTTCACCCGCAAGGAACTTCTGGCGTTTTTGTAGCGGCTGCGGCGGCGGCGCGCATGCTCGTGTTGAATGCCAATCAAACTCAACATGCGTTGGGAATCGTAGGCTCACAAGCCGGCGGACTGATGGCGGCCCAAGAAGGGGCGATGGTCAAACGCTTTCACTCAGGTCGTGCAGCGCAAAGTGGTGTCTATTCAGCGTTCCTCGCACAACGCGACTTCACAGGCATAAGCAACGTGCTTGAGGCGGGTTATGGGGGTTACCTGAGTTCCTACTCAGAAACCCCTAATGCATGCAGACTGACGGAAGATCTAGGTCGAGTTTGGGAGGCTGGAAAGGTTGGCTACAAACCTCATGCATGCGTGACCAGTATTCATGCTGCGCTGGACGCTTTCAAGTACTTGCTTGAGACGCATCAACTGACTCCTGGCAACTTATCACGGGTCGATGTTGGTATTAGTCAGATGACATACACGCATTGCGCTTGGGAGTACAAGTCACAAGGCGTGACGGCCGCCCAGATGAATCTTTTCTATGGCCTTGCAGTGATTGCCTTTGATGGCGTTGCCTTCGTAGCGCAGTACGAAGAAAGTCGCTTGGCAGAGCCTCAAGTCATGAATTTCATCAAGCATATTCATGCTCGCATGGACCCTGAAATAGAGGCCATGGGTCCGGCCTTCCGCCATGCCGCTCGCGTAACAGTCGTCACGCACGATGGACGCACATTCAGCCATGAAATCCTAAATCGGCGAGGCAGTCCAGAAAACCCAATGTCGCCCGAAGAGGTTGAATATAAGTTTCGAAACGTGGTTGCATCTTGCCTTGAACGATCGGACATTGACCGCGTCATTGGTCTCGTTGGAAAAATTGACCAACAGACCACGACCAACGAACTGACGAACTTGCTCGCTGCAAAGCAGTGACTCTAACCATCAATTCACAACAAATTTTCTCAACCTTAGCACTCAAATAATGTCAAAAAATCTCACCGTAAGCGGAACACTTGCTCGCCATTTCAATGGTTTTACATCAGAGGCGCTAACTCAATCGACGACCCGGGCCGTAAAGCGATTGCTTCTTGATTACATTGGTGTGGCGATCTCTGGCAGTCAGACTGAAAGTGGATCGGTCGCACGACAATTCGCAGCCATCACAGGTGGTCATGCAGAATCCACGCTGATTGGCGGAGACTCACGCGTGCCCGCTATGCAAGCCGCATTTGCGAATGCAATTTCTTCTCATAGCGTTGAACTGGACGATATTGATGTCCTCGCATTGTTCCACTTTAGCCCGCCGATTTACTCTGCTGCGCTAGCAACGGCAGAACAAAAAGGGACCAGCGGTAAAGACCTGTTGGTGGCTCTTGCCGCAGGTTGTGAAATGATGGAACGTCTTAGTAAAGCGGCCAACTCATCGCTGCGTAATCGCGGTTACCACACCACGCCAACCTGCGGTGTTTTTGGTGCGGCCGTCGCGACGGCGCTACTACAAAATTTGAGTACAGAAAAAATGGTGTCTGCGATGGCTCTCGCGGGTGCTTCTTCTTCAGGGCTGATGGAAATGTATGGCCCTTCGATGCAAAAACGTTTCAATCCAGGTCCGGCGGCACGCAACGGCGTTACCGCTGCCACCATGGCCGGACTAGGCTTTACCGGAACGGACACCATCTTTGAAGGCGAGCGTGGCTTTTTAGCGGCCTACACCGACGACAGTGATTTGAGCCAACTGGTTGTTGACTTAGACAAACCCTATCAGTTGGAGATCGAGTTCAAGCCATACTCCTGCGCACGTCCGATTCACAACGCGATTGACTGTGCCCTAGAGATTCGCCGGAAGCATTCACCGGATTTGAATCGCATTGCCTCCATGGAGATGACGCGGCATCCAGACTGGGCTCACTATCATCTGAATACACGTCCTCAAACTTACCATGAAGCGCAGGTAAGTTTGCCATATTCCGTTGCTGTTGCTCTCACTGACGGACAAGCGCTCTTTGCACAATACAACAATGCACGCCTATCAGAGGGGATGCTCTTGCGCCTGTCTGACATGATCAAGATCACTCCCGATTCTTCCTTGCTTCGCGGCGTGTCTTGTAAGCTGACGATTACGATGGATGACGGTACAAAGTACGTGTCAGAGGTTGATTACCCTAAGGGATCAATACAGAATTCGATGAGTGACTCCGAGTTACGAGTCAAGTTTGATAGTTTGGTTCTTCCCGTTCTTGGGTCAACTCGCGGGGCAGAGATTGCGTCTATGGTGGAGTCCATTGAGGACGTTGCCGATGTCGGTCAACTGATGCGGATGACGTCCAAGACACTTGTTTCTAACCCTTAGTCACTCCGGCAATGTCACGCGAACTTGCATTTGTCCCATGGATGTGCCCACATGTGGTCGCAATGCTAGCCAGTCACAGAAACTCGCGCATTCGTCCCGCATCAAGTTGCAGGGTTTCATTGTTCAGGGGGC
>CALGTP010000487.1 GCA_937902105.1 uncultured Actinomycetes bacterium | reverse complement strand
CCCCCTCATAACCTCGCAGCATCAGGCCACACTTTGGACCCTCCGCTCAAAAACATTACGTCACCCCTTTCACATCACGGGCGTATATAGTAGTCCTGCTTCAGGCGACCCCAACGTACCCGGAGACGCGCACGCCAAAGCCCAACAAGTCCGCGAAATGTTTCAGTGCCTAGCAGAACACAACATAGAGTCACCTACAGAGGTGCACATCACAGCCGGTGACTTCAATAGTCACATAGGGACCGAACAAGAAAACCATATTACACCCGAGGAGTCTATACACGTACCCATCAGACAAGGCGACCCCCACCCCGCGCACCAACCAATTATCGCACTAAGGGATGATAATACCACCATGAACGCAAAATCGAGGGGTCGACTGCTCCTAAACCTCCTTAACTCCACTTCACAACTGGTGGCCAACGGCCGCCTCGAATCTCCTCAGAACCCTAATTTCCCTGCCACCCTCACTCGCACTAGAACCAACGAATCATCGACCATGATCTCCCGCACCATTGTAGATTATATGATTGTAGGGAAGCAACACTGGGATTCGGTACGTAGCTGCACAATCCACAGAGGTTCCCACCTGGAGATAGGATCCTCCCCCGGTAACCCGACATTGGAACCGTGTGACCACGAATTAATAACCATCTCGATCGAAATCCCAGGGTCCCCACCAAACACGAGCGAGCCACCCGAGAAAAGGCCAGAGCGACTCCAGTTCCACACAGACAAACTCAAGGAAAAACCCACCCTTGAGAAGTTTCAACATGCACTCGAACTTTCATCTACGCACGCCCTGAGTAGAATGGAGGACACACTGGCTCAGTCCTCGGCAGCCAATATCGACAGAGAGACCCTGATAAACACACTCCATGGGATTTTCACCCAAAACCTACAGAAAGTGGCCACATCCACCCTAGGTAAACTTAAAAACCACCCCCCCCATCACAAAAATACGGAAGATGAGCATCTACCACAACCACAGAGCCGACAGCCCGACTCAGATCCTCCCGCTGTGAAGTCACTAAAACAGGAAATCTCTGATATACAGAAGCAAATCAGGATAGCATCACAAGCAGGCTACTCCACAGCTACCATCGACCAAATGTACCTACGACTCAAATCCCTGAGAACCCAATTACACGATAAAACGAAACAACATCAAGATCAGCAACTTCACACATATCTTAACCGAGGCCACCTTCACTTTACCCTCCGGGGACCCACTCTCAATGCAGCATGGCGATTCTTTCAAACCCTGGCGAAGAAAATTAAGCGCAAACCGGGCGGCCTCCCACAGTATACCCTGTATAATAAGCTCGGTAACAGTGACCCCGCTATTTGGGAGGCCTCAGACCACCCGGCAAAGACCCCTTATCTTAGCGCACTTGGGTGGGAACAGTACCGCTTTGCCTTAGGGCATCATAGACGCAACCATCCCAAATCTCCCTTTGATGAACGCGAAGCGGATCGAATTGACCAGCTTACCAGGAACCTACACCACTCAAGCCGCACGCAACAAGACCACAACAGGTGCCCAGTCCTAAACTCCCCGCTACTCGACCCGGAAATACTCCGACACCTCAAAACTGCGCCACCGGATAAAAGTCCCGGAGTAGACGGCATCTCGAACCGCATGCTTCAAGCAGGAGGACCGCAATTTCAAAAAACCTTATGCCTACTAATTAAAATAATCTGGGAGGTAGAGATTTACCCATATGACTGGAGCAAAGCACTGGTTCAACCAATTTACAAAGGAGACGCCAAACCACGAGTTGACCCGGCATCGTACCGAGGCATCTATTTAACGTGTATGACAACAAAACTGTTCGAAGGTATTCTTAACCAAAGACTCACGGAGTTCACGACCCGACATGAATCCCTCACCCCATACCAATTCGGCTCCAAGAAGGGCTTTCAGACCCACGATGCCATATATACATTGTTAGCAACCATTCGCAACAATCAACAATTCGATCAATCCCCCACATACTGTGCCTTCATTGACTTCTCCACAGCTTATCCTTCTGTCCACCGCAACAGATTATCGAGCATCCTCCACGATCACAATATCCAAGGCAAAATGTGGAGGCTCCTTACAAGTACATATCACCTGGTCCAAGTCCGGGTCCTCCATCCCCTCCTGGGTCCCAACAGATTTACCCCTATTCAACGAGGCTTACCAGAAGGGAGCCGGTTGAGCCCAATCTTATTTGGCATATTCATGTCAGAATTACTTAGACAACTGGAGAAGGATTTCCCCCACGCCTACACGTACACGTCCAAAGGCAACATATGGCTCGGGGCAATCGCATATGTGGACGACCTGGTCCTCATTAGTAAATCTCCACACGAACTCCAAGCCATGCTTAACACTTGTCAGTCATGGTGCGAAAAAAGTAGAGTGGAAATCAACTTAGAGAAAACTAAAATCATGATTTTTAACTCACGATTACAACAGAATCCGAACCAACAAAGCCATTCTTGGTCCATCACCGCTCAATACCTACCGAGGGACCACCCTCAAAAGACAACAACCCTCAAAGTAGTAGATTCGTTCAAGTACCTGGGCGTCCCCATAGACAAAGACCTGACTATGGGTCCCCTCCATACCCTTATACGGGATAACATCCAAAAAGCAAACGGAAAACTACAAGGTCTATTAAGAGACCTTAAATCCAGTAGGGAGCTCCACAGTTCCCATCACACAACCCTTGGGCGAGCGAGCACTTCTCCGAAAACGATTGGCCTCCTATGGAAATCCTGTGTCTTGGTGCATGCCACCCAATACATTAGATATATCCACTCCCCTACGCAGCTAAAAACAATCCAAACACAGCTCAACAAATCACTACAGTCCACATTCGGCTGCTCCGGCCTTCCTAGTACGCTCCAAGCCGAATTAGGAATACCACCCCTGCAGTATTACCAGATGAAACAACTCACTTGCTCGCACTTTCGGCTGACAAAGATACATCAGCACGCCCTCCCAGGACAAATATACGCCTTTAGAACCCATAATCTTCCACACCTAGACCCAACAGACCTGGAGAACCGAATACTACAGAACTGCAAAACCGTCTTCACAGATTGGTCCCCGTCAAAAGCACTACCCCAACCTAAGTACCTTGAAAAGGTGTTGATCCAAAACCAAGAAAAATCTTTCGGCCGATCACTTCACGTCCCCATCTCCAATATCTGGCGACTACAACTCAGACCCCAACCCCCTAATCAAGAGACCACCAGGCACAGTGCGTATGTAACAATAGCCGGTCCGGACATTGACCGCCCGGACCTTTTCAAACCAGCCCCATACCTAACGGCCGACCATCAGATCAGCCCAAAATGCCTGTTTCGAATTCGTACTCAACACACGAAAGAGATCCCGACTCACCAACACCTTAAGGCGAATCTCGCAGGCA
>CALGTP010000486.1 GCA_937902105.1 uncultured Actinomycetes bacterium | reverse complement strand
TGATTGACGGCATCTTCGGTCGATTGAGTTGTCCTACTGCGCTAATGACCGCCTGCGCATACAGCACTTCAATCGGACCATGAGAACCCCGCTGAATGCTGACGCGCCACACAGACTCTGCTTCAACCCATTCCATTTCCTTGACCTGAGTCTGAAACCGTATCGATGTGGCGAGATCAAACTTTTCCACGCAACCACGGAAATACTCTAGTAAGACATCTTGCGTTGAGAAATGTAGGGGCCAGTCAGAGCGTTGCGCAAATGAATAGCTATAGACATGGTTCGCCGAGTCGACCCGACAACCTGGGTATGTATTTTCCAACCACGTTCCACCAACATCAGCGTTCTTTTCTAAGATCTCAAAATCGATACCCGCTTGCTTCAAACGATAACCAGCGAGTATTCCCGACATTCCAGCACCCACGATGAGAACCTTAAAACTCCTTGTAGGGGCAATTTCTTCCCGTGACCACTTGGGTTGACGTAAATCCTCACCGGCTACGGACAACTCCTCCAACATCAATGGAACATAGTCATCACTCACAAAAGCACCGACCGTGTACGACATGATGTCCTGAATTTCTGACTGTGAACATTGGTGACGACTCACTCCACCCGAGTCGCGGAACTTGATCAGCGTTTGACGCGCTAGGAGCCGAATCGCCTCTTGCTGTTCAGCGGTCAACCCTCCCTGAGGTTGTGCAGCCAACAACGGTTGCGAGATCAGTTCTGGACGCAGCAGAGTGAAGTCGCCTGTGAGGTAGGCCAGGGTTGGCAAAACAGCGATGAGTTGCGCCTCATGTAAGCCAGCATCTATCTCCGCATCTGTTGCCTGAAACACTTCACCACCCCTTTGTCACATACAACTATCGCGCACTCATGAGAGACCATCACCACTCCACTCGCGAGAAATGAGAATGTCCGTATAAAGTTTGGGGGTGATTGACCAGGACCTTGAACCTGTTTCTGCTGGTGTCGTTATTGGATGTAACGATTTAGCCCCAACCTTGACTTTTTATACCGAGGTACTCGGATTTCGGGTGCAGACAATTCATCCAGCCGACAGCCCAACCCACGCCACTCTTATCGGCCGTGGCTTGCGGATTCACCTTCAACCTGGCTCCACCCCGTTGGCTGTCTTACGAATCTCGCTCCCACACGGGAGTCCTTTGCTGCACAGCACCTTGACTGCGCCCAACGGAACCCTCATTGAATGTGTCAGCTCGACCGAAGAAATGATCGTTCCACCCTTGGCATCCGCTCTAGTCATCACTCATCAGGACGGAACCGATTCATGGGGTACTGGTCGCGCTGGAATGATGTATCGCGACCTCATACCGGATCGGCAAGGCAACTCAGTCATAGCGTCCAGCATCAGAATCGATAACGCGGGTCCGGTGCCTGACTATGTGCACTTTCATGAGGTCTTATTTCAACTGATTTTCTGCCGCTCCGGTTGGGTGCGTGTGCTGTACGAGGATCAGGGCGATTCCTTTGTACTCGCAGCAGGCGATTGCGTCATCCAACCACCAACGATTCGCCATCGAGTCCTGGAATGTTCGGACAATCTTGAGGTTCTAGAAATTGGATACCCTGCCGAACACTTCACCCATGCCGACCCCCTGACCCAACTTCCATCAGCCACCATCAATCCGGCGCGCACCTGGTCTGGTCAGTCCTTCATTCGCCATACAGCTTCTCAGGCAACGTGGACACCCTTCGGCGACCATGCGCTGATTACTGATACCAAAATCCACCAAGCCACACACGGTCTTGCGGACGTGTGCATCATCACAGGTGATTCGGCAGCTTCTTGGCCCTCCACGTTCGTCGCTGAAAAACAGCTCACATTCCTCTTCGTTTTACAGGGTTCTGCGACAGTGATCACGAATGAAAACGGATCACATGCCATGAACTCAGGTTCAACAATCGTTATCCCCTGTGGGAGCAGTTATTCAGTGACGCAAAGCGCCGGAACTGAAATCCTGAGATTCAATCTGCAGACCCAATAAAACTTTTTACTGTCTACCCATTTCGGCTCTGGCGCGAGCACCATCAGTCTCTGCATCGGGTCGAGTCGAGATCAGATTAATCTCCACGAAATCAATTCGACCTTCGAAATGATAACCGTCAACTCGTTCGCTGTATTCGGCTGCAACTGGGGACCCATGGTCATAGCCGACTGAACTTCCGACGCTTGAAATCATTCTCATCACGAAGGGCAGATCCATCTTCGCTAATTCGATACCGTTCTCAAATATTGCGACATCTCCACCCTTGCCTGTACGACGAAATTTAAGACTCAACATCACTTCTCCACCCGAAAGTTTCTGAGGAGACTCAACCACGAGGTGTTCGCCGAAAACGTTGTAATCAAAAAGCAAACGGTCGTTGTGCACAAAGAAACTGAAACCAGAATTCTCTGTTCCAGTTGCGTAAATCACGCCGTTCTGGCCATCTTGGCGACGTACCTTGGCATCCAAATCCCAACTCCGTCCCCCGACTGATGCCGATACCTGCGTCGGCAATGGCGACATAGGTGGGCGATACACATATTTGCGCGACACGGGATGCGGAGTGCGATCAGCAAATTTCATCGAGAACAGTTCAAGTCCTCGATCATCAAGAGGTAGGACGCCCTCTTTTTCCGCTTCCTCCCACCACAGGGCAATCATTTCTTGTAAACGCTCCGGTTGGGATTCCGCCAAATTGACAGTTTCCGAGCGATCTTGCTCAATGTGATACAACTCCCACACATCGTCGTCAAAAGAGACACCTGGGGTGTGCCGCGTGACGGCCTTCCAGCCCGCGAAATAGATACCACGATGACCGACCATTTCGTAATACTGAATCAGTTTCGTGGTCTCGGCGTCTTTTTCATCAAACGAATAGTTCATCGGCACACCGGAAATCGGCATTTGTTCCAAGCCCCTATACACATCGGGGGGAGTAATTCCGATCGCCTCATAAATGGTCGGGGCAATGTCATTGACGTGATGAAACTGATCTCGCAGCCCGCCAGAGTCCCGCACGCCCTTTGGCCATTTCACGATAAGAGGCACATGGATTCCGCCCTCATGGGTATTTTGCTTGTAGAACTTGAAAGGTGTATTGCCCACCTGCGACCAACCCCATGGGTAATTGCTATGGCTATGAGGTCCACCAATTTCGTCAATCCGATGAATCGCCTCATCTGGCATTTCGATCATCATGTTGAAGAATTTCATTTCGTGGAGAACGCCGAAAGGTCCGCCTTCTTGCGAGGCTCCATTATCCGATAAGAGAACAATCATTGTGTTGTCTTCCACACCTAAATGCTGCAGAGATTCAAGCAACCGTCCGATTTGCACATCCGTGTGATCAAGGAAGGCGGCGTACGCTTCTTGGAGACGACAAGCCAGACGTTGTTGGTTATCTGAAAGATCTTGCCACGCTTCGACACCAGGATTTCGGGGCGCTAATTCAGTACTGGCCGGTAGTAAACCGAGTTCTTGTTGACGCTTAAACCAACGCTCTCGCATCACATCCCAACCTTCATCAAAGGCTCCGCGATACTTCTCCATATATGCAGCGGGTGCTTGATGTGGAGCGTGCGTCGCCCCAAAGGCAAGGTACATGAAGAACGGACGATCTGGACGAACGCTGAGTGAATCATGCATAAATTGCTCTGCATGATCGACTAAATCTTCAGAGAGGTGATATCCATCAACGGGGCGCCCGGGCGCTTCGATCCAATGATTGTCGTACACCAAATCAGGATGGAACTGATCTGTCTCGCCATCGAGGAAGCCATAAAAGCGATCGAATCCACGTTGCAATGGCCACTGATCAAAGGGTCCCGCCGGCGAAGCATCGGCCATGGGACAGAGATGCCATTTACCGAGCGCGAAAGTTGCGTATCCCTGATCTCGAACGACTTCAGCAATCGTGGCGGCGTGATTTGAGATTTGCCCACGCATGTGCGGAAAACCACTGCTGAAGTTTGAAACCCCGCGCATTCCGACCGCATGGTGATTTCTTCCAGTCAATAGCGCGGCCCGAGTCGGCGAGCACAAAGGAGTCACATGAAAGTTGGTGTAGCGCAAACCTTGTGCAGCGAGAAGGTCAATGTTGGGCGTATCAATGGTGGACCCGTAACAACCCAAATGAGAAAACCCAAGGTCATCAAAAAGGATCACAATGACATTGGGTGCACTTTCGCCCGGGTGTGGACGCTGCGGCCAGTCAGGAACGGAATCTTTATAAGTTCGCCCGATTGACCCTTGGAAGCCTTCGTAATCCTTCATGGTATTGACAATAGCCCTGACACTACCTACCCTCGTCATATGTCCGAAAAATCAAATCAAAATACCCGACCAACCGCGGTTATCGCAGACGCAAACTTCTATGTGGGTCCCGAACTGGCTCGCCAGTTGGCTGGGCGCGGATTCAACTTGGTCTTAGGAGGCGCTAAGCCTGAACTCGTCGACGAACTCACCGCTTCAGGCACGCTTGTTGAAGTTGTCAGCGGTGTTCGTGACCTCGCAGATCCGACAGCCTCGGACAAACTCGTACAAGCAGCATTGACACGATTTGGACGCATTGACTCGGCAGTGATGTTCTCAGGCGAGATCATCACTGGTCGTTTTGTGCACTCAGAATTAGAACAACTCCGCTCAGTTCTCGTGGGTTGTATTGAGGCACCGTATAACTTCATGCGCGCAGTGGTGCCCAACCTGATCTCTCAAGGCTCAGGTCAAGTCCTCGTTATCACAAGTGCCTCTGCTGCCCGCCCGACCCCAGGCGCTCCTTTGTATTCAGCGGCACGCGCTGGCGCTTCCATGCTCGTCAAGAATGTCGCCGATGAGATCGCCCGCACAGGGGTTCAAGTCAATGCTGTTGGCACCAACTTCATGGACTTCCCAGGCTTTCTTGCTGCCTCTGGGGCCAATGACCCAGAAGTTCGAGCCAAAATTGAGGCGCAAGTGCCGATGAGACGCTTAGGCACGATGAGCGAATTCGCATCCTTTTGCATGGTTTTCCTTGACGGCAGTAGTCAATTTACGACTGGCCAGTTCGTCGCCTATGCGGGAGGCTGGGCTTAGGGGCAGAATAGGAGATGTGAAACGCTCCTTATACAACGAAGACCATGTGGCTTTTGCCGACAGTTTTCGGCGCTTCGTCGCCCAAGAAATCACTCCGGATTATCTGCAGTGGGAAGCCGAGGGAATCGCCCCGCGATCTTTGTACAAGAAGGCTGGAGACAACGGCTTTATTGGCATGGCGATTCCACAAGAGTTTGGTGGCGGCGGAAGTCATGACTTTCGTTTCAACTCTGTCATTGCTGAGGAATTAGCGTACGCCGGAATTGGTGGAGCCGGTCAAGGTCTCACATTGCATAACGACATCACCACTCCTTATTTCACCGATATCTGTAACGATGAACAAAAAGCCCGATGGCTACCTGGGATTGCCAGCGGAGACCTGATCACCGCAATCGCCATGACAGAGCCGGGAACTGGAAGTGACTTAGCGGGAATTGCTACTACTGCTCGTCGCGACGGGGACCGCTACATTCTCAACGGCTCCAAAACTTTCATCACCAACGGGATCAATTCTGACCTCGTGATTGTCGCCGCGAAAACTGATCCATCACAAAGACACGCCGGTATGTCTTTGATGGTTGTTGAACGTTCGATGGCGGGCTTTGAACGTGGTCGCAATCTCGACAAGATCGGTATGCACAGTCAAGATACAGCGGAACTTTTTTTCAACGATGTTGACGTTCCTGTGGCAAACCTCCTCGGCGAGGAAGGGCGCGCTTTTCATTATCTGACGTCCAACCTCGCTCAAGAACGCCTATCCATCGCCATTAGCGGTGTAGCTGTGGCACGCTCCTGTGTTGGTTGGACGGTCGACTATGTCAAAGAACGCAAAGCCTTCGGCAAATCAATTTCTCAATTCCAAAACACTAAGTTTGTCTTGGCCGAACAGCGCACTGAAGTAGATGTTGCTCAGGCCTTTGTGGATCAAAGCATCCTGGCACTCAATGAAGGAACACTGACGGCACCCCAAGCAGCGCAGGCTAAGTACTGGTGCACTGAACTACAAAAACGCGTTGCCGATAAGTGTCTACAACTTTTCGGAGGTTATGGATACATGACCGAATACCCGATCGCTCGCGCCTACGCCGACGCCCGCGTTACCAGCATCTACGGTGGTACCACAGAGGTCATGAAAAGCATCATCGCCAAGGACATGGATTTATGAAGATTGCCCTGCGGGCCGAAAACTACCGAGATCCTTTTGGCTACGAACAGGAACGTCGCAATGTCTGGTCACGTGAGTGGGTCATGTTCTGCACAACCGCAGAACTCTCCAAGCCTGGCGACTATTACGCTGCCGACCTCGCAGGATGGAACCTTCTGCTGACGGTTAATCCGCAAGGCGAAATCATCGGATTTCATAATGTCTGTCCTCATCGTGCGGGTGTTATCGCTTGGCCAGGTAACGGAACTTTGGGAAATCTCGTGTGCCGTTATCACGGTTGGGCCTTTGCATGGGATGGGTCGTTGAAGTCAGCCCGAGATTTCGGAAACGAAGAGCCTTTGTGCGCCGAGGACTTTGAACTGAAGAAGATTTCCGTCCAAGCCTGGGGACCCTTTGTTTTTGTTTGCCTTGACCCCAACGCCGCTCCATTACTGGAGTCCCTTGGTGGATTGCCTGAACGCATCAGCCAATATCCCATTGAAACTTTCACCTATGCCCAACGCGTACAGCGCGAGATTTCTTGCAATTGGAAAACATATGTTGACAATTACCTTGAGGGCTACCACGTACCTCTACTTCATCCATCTCTGACTAAGGCTTTGGATATGTCCACGTATCAGGTCTCAATACCAGAGCCGAGTTTCTGTTTGCACACATGCGATACGACTCAAGGATCAGCATCTGGAGGAGCATGGCTCTTTCGCTATCCGAATTTGGCTTTGAACATTTACGCCGACGGCATGAATGTTGAGCGAATCATCCCCCTCGGTTATGACCGGACAATGATCATTTATGATTATTTCTCCGTTGATACTTCTGCGGAGAGCATCGCCCGTATGGTCGATTTGTCAAATGTTGTCTTGGACGAGGATCAATTGATTTGCGAGGCAGTACAGAGGAATCTCAATAGTGGGGTCTATGAGGCTGGCCCGCTGAGCCCACGTCATGAAATCGGTTTGATGTGGTTCCAGCGCAAAATTGCCGAAGCAATAAGCCTGTGACATCCAATGAACCCCACGCTTAGGCGCTGAGTCTGAGATAATTGAAATATGGCAATCGCAAAGCATGCACAACAAACAATGGTCACCTTGGACCTTGAGGGCGTTCTGGTTCCCGAGATTTGGATTGCGGTTGCTGAAGCGACTGGAATTGAAGAGTTGCGTCGCACCACACGTGATGAACCCAATTACGACTTACTCATGCGCCAACGTCTGGCACTTCTTGCGGAACACAATTTGACGATGAGTGCCATCGCACAGGTCATCTCCACCCTTCACCCTCTACCTGGAGCGAAAGAATTCTTAGATGCGCTCCGCGAAAAGACCCAAGTCATTATTCTGTCCGATACCTTCGAGCAATTTGGCCGGCCCTTTATGCGTCAATTAGGAATGCCCACTCTTCTATGTCACCGACTTATCGTTGAAGACGATCGCATCGTTGATTTTGAATTACGTATGGACAATCAAAAAATGCACGCCGTCACGGCCTTGAAAGCGCTGAATTACCGAGTCGCCGCAGCGGGAGATTCGTACAATGACACTGCCATGTTGGCAAGTGCCGATGCTGGATTTCTCTTTCATGCGCCGGATAATGTGATTGCCGAATTTCCACAATTTCCGTCACTGAGCAGTTTCTCAGAACTACTTGAGCGTCTATCTCAGGCGCTTGACCTCTAATCAGCACCCGATACTAAATGGTGTCGAAGGGGGGACTTGAACCCCCATGATCTTACGATCACTAGCCCCTCAAGCTAGCGCGTCTGCCTATTTCGCCACTTCGACGTGGTATTCAAAACTTTACCGTTTGTATCCTGCGAGCCCAACTGAGCGCTCTCGTCGTTGGCTTATTTGACCAACAAAAAGCCGAGGGAGACAATCGAAACGATCCAGATCAGGGCAATGACAAAAGTAATCTTATTCAGGTTTCCCTCAGCAGCTGCCGAACCAAGGCCCGATCCACTTCCACCACCGAACATGTCGGAGAGTCCCCCGCCCTTGCCACTATGCATCAAAATGCCAGCGACCATGGCGATCATCGAGACCACGTTGATAAAGACCATTATGTACATCACGATGTCACGCACGGTTAGACAGTCTAGTGGGCTTAACCAGGGAAATGGCAGGCCACAGGATGACCTTGACCACGATCTATCAAGGCAGGCTCCTCAAGGGCGCACAGATCCTGTGCTCGCGGACACCGGGTCCTAAATCGACAACCTGAAGGCGGGTCAATGGGGCTCGGCACATCTCCAACCAAAACCGTCCGCTTATGACTGGCCGCTGCACGTGGATCGGCCACTGGTATAGCCGAAAGTAGGGCTTGCGTATACGGGTGACTAGGAGTGCTGTAGACATCGCTGGGGCTACCTGACTCAACGACCTTACCAAGATACATCACGATGATCTCATCGGCTATGTGCCGCACCACGGAGAGATCGTGGGCGATAAAGACATACGAAAGACCAAGATCACGTTGCAACTTTTCCATGAGGTTAAGAACCTGCGCCTGGATGGAGACATCTAGCGCGGATACCGGTTCATCAGCCACGATCACCTGTGGACCGACGGCAAGGGCCCGAGCAATGCCAATTCGCTGGCGTTGACCCCCAGAGAACTCGTGGGGATATCGGTTGTAGTGCTCAGGATTGAGCCCGACCAGTTCCATCAACTCCTGCACATGCTCTCTTGCACCAGTGGCCGACTTAACCTTGAGAAATTTCAAGGGGGTTCCAATGATTTGCCCGACACTGTGACGCGGGTTGAGCGAAGCGACTGGATCTTGAAAGACCATCTGTATCTTCGCCCGCACTGCTCGCAGTTCACGCCCTGTCAGAGAGGTAATGTCTGCCCCATCTAGCAATACCGTGCCCGACGTCGGCGGAAGTAGACGCATCAGCAATCGCGCCAGCGTTGACTTGCCACATCCAGATTCGCCCACCACACCCAAGGTCTGACCTGCGCGCACTTGCACGGAAACGCCATCAACTGCTTTGACCGAATCCGTTGAACGCTGTAGCAACCCCTTACTCACGGTCGGGAAATATTTGACAAGGTTCTTGGCTTCCAAGACAACTGGATTAGTCATGATTGACACCCAGCCCAAGAGAGAGCAGTTGATCATCGTTCAAGTGGCATGCTGACTCGCTACCCGTTGCAGGAAGAACCCGCAATGTCGGCTGCACAGTGGCACAGAGACCATTCATCGACGCCGAAAACTCACAACGGGGATGAAAAGGACAACCACCCGGCAAAGAAATCATTGAGGGCGGGTTACCGGCGATGGTGTGCAAGGCTCCCCGTTCACTATTGTCCAAGCTCCTGACCGATCCGAGGAGCCCCCGGGTGTAGGGATGTGACGGAGTGTCAAACAGCGTTTGCACTTTCGATGATTCCATCGTTTGACCGGCGTACATCACCATGACTTCATCGGCGACTTCCGCTACCACCCCCAAATCGTGGGTAATCAAAATAATGGCTGAACCAAACTCCTGTTGCAGATTCATCATTAGATCAAGGATTTGCGCTTGAACGGTTACATCAAGTGCTGTTGTGGGTTCGTCAGCGATGAGTAACCGCGGATTGTTGACCAAGGCAATGGCGATAACAATACGCTGACGCATGCCGCCAGAAAATTGGTGAGGGTATTCATCAATACATTCCGAGGGTTTCGGCAGACCAACTTTAGCGAGCATGTCCAAGGCGATGAGTCGACGTTCCTTTTTCGAAGTCTTCGGATGATGAACTTCGTAGGCCTCGGCAATTTGTTTGCCAACGGTGTAATACGGGTTGAGCGCTGACATTGGATCTTGAAAAACCATCGCGGCTTCCCTTCCCCGCAAAGCTCGAATCTCCCGCTCTTGCGCAGTGAGAACATCTAAGCCACCCAGGAGAATGGATCCCGACATATCTGCCGACTTCCTGTTAGTCAATCCCATAATCGCCGATGCTGTCACCGACTTTCCCGATCCACTTTCACCTACGATGCCGAGGGTCTGTCCCTTGCGCACATCGAAAGAAATGCCATTTACGGCTTGAACCACCCCGTCAACGGTAGAAAACGCAACCTTAAGATCCTTGACTTGTAGTACCAATTCACTCATTTGTGAATCCTCACACGGGGATCAACGAAACCATAGAAAATATCCGTTAATAAATTAAAGACAACGATGAACGTACCCGCCACAAGGGTTGTTCCTACAAGCACAGGTAAATCTGAATCTGAGACTGCCTTTATCGATAAGCGGCCCATCCCTGGCAAAGAGAAGACCGATTCTGTGAATACCGCTCCTCCGAGCGTGACCCCGAAATCTAAACCGGCAACGGTCACAATCGGTATGAGGGCAGAACGCAAAACATATTTTCTCAAGACTGTCCAACGCTTTAGACCCTTGGCGATACCCAGGCGCACATAATCCTCATTCATTGTTTCCAACATCCCGAAGCGAGTCAAACGTATGTAATACGGCGCAGAAATGATCGTGATCGTCAACCAAGGAAGAATGAGAGCTTGACACCAACCGAAGAAGTCTTCAGTTGGCGACACGTAGGAAGGAAAGGGGAGGATCTGTGTCCAAATCACAAAGATAAACAGCAGCAGGAGAGCCAGGAAGAACGTTGGGAAACTCAACCCAACCACGGATACCACAGAAATAAGGCGATCTGGCCAACGTCCACGTTTAAGCGCCGACACCATACCTAAACCAATTCCAAATATAATCCATAGAGCGAAACCCCCGAAGGCGATTGACGCTGTCACCGGCAATGTTCGAGCAATCAAGGAAGTCACACAATCTTTTTGACTGAACGAATATCCCAACGATGGCGCCCCACATGTGAACTCGCCCTGACCCTCGCCGTAGGTGCGACCACCCACAATGCCCTTCAGAAAACGCACATATTGTGTAGTAACAGGCTGGTCATACCCAAGCCGCGTGCGGTTCGCTTCGATGCGGTCCGGCGTGCAGGCTTTACCACACGTCAGGGCCGCAGGATCCGTCGGGAGTACCGTGAAAATCAGGAACGTGAAAAGGGAGACTGCCAGCAAAAGCACTCCTGCGAACAAAATCCGCCGGGTTAAATATGCAATCACTGACGATCTCCCTTTATGTAACCGATATTGGCTCCACCTGTACTTAGTTGAGGGATCAGGTTTGCACCCGATCCCTCAACCTCGTATCAGGAATTGACGTAGAGGTCACCGAAGTTGAAGGACCCATAGGGGCCCCATCGGTAGGTGTTGCCCAACTTCGAACCCCAAATATCTTGAGCCTTAGTGAAGGATCCTGGGATCGCCCAAACCTGATCCAGAACATACTGATTGAGTTCCTGCCACATTTTGCCTTGCGCCTTACGGTCAGTCTCGGCACGTGCCATTTGGACCTTTTCGGCAAAAGCTGCATAGGCAGGATCTTCAGAGTTCTGCGAGAGGTTAAAACCTCCGCAGTCACAGAACAGTTCAGGAATCACCGTTGAGGCATTAGCCCAGTCGGGCCCCCAACCTGATCTTGACATACTTCCCTGAGTTTCTGGATTCATGATCGTTGGGTAATAGGCACTCGGCTCAATGGGATTTGATTTGAGCACAATCCCCGCTGCCTTAAGCGATTCAATCCAAATGGATACCAACTTTGCCCAAGTGGGCGTATCACCGTGATCGAATTTCAAGCCGTCACCGGTCGCCAATTCGTAGATAGCCGGGCATGCGGTCTTTGCCTCTTCCATCTTGGCAATGGCAGCTTCGGTGTTTGGCGTACCGTCAACATTGAGGCCTTCAACCACCTTGCCGGGTGCGTAGTCAAGAGCCAAAGCTGGTTTGATGAATCCATCAGCAAAATCGCCGGTGTAAGGACCGCCGGCTGCAGTGCGAAGAGCTTCTCGATCCAAAGCCAGCCAAACTGCCTGACGAACCTCTAGACACGAGACCTGCTTCACATTGAATGCCGTATAGGAAACATACGGGTCGTAACCATCTTGACGACGATTTTCAAATTTCGGATTATCAAAGATCGTTCCCAAGTTTTCCGGCAAAAGACCATCTGCCGAGACAGCTGTTTGATCATTGCCTGCGTCAGCAATCATTCGCTCATCGATGACAGCGCTTTCAAGAGCGAACTGGTACACAATGGAATCCGGATAAGCCTTACGGATCGGATCGGATGCCTGATTCCAATTTTCGTTACGCACGAGTACCAACGAGTCGCCTGGCACATACGACTCAATCTTGTACGGTCCTGAAGAGACGGGAGCCGAGTCGTAGCCTTCACCAGTGTCCGAGGCTTTCGGTACTGGCGAGAATGACAATAAGGTCACCGCGTAGTTGAAGTCGGCAACGGGAACTTTCAAGCGGAAGGTAATCGTGTTGCTTGCATCGCACGAAACCGCACTATCAAATAAGGCCTGCTCTTCTGGCGTCGTTGCAGTATTCAACTCGACAGGACCAGAGTATCCCCCATCGGGAATATCAAGATAACTGATCGCATAGGTCGGGCCGTCAGTGATGACATCTTGAGCGAAGGTACGTGAGACGCCATACGCGACGTCAGCACAAGTGATCGCTGTTCCATCTTGGAAAGTTATATTACTTCGAAGAGTGAAGGACCATGTCTTGGCATCCGCAGAGGCAGTTCCAACATCCGTCGCAAGGTCGGCAGTAATCTCTGAACCTTCGCCGCCATCTGCATATTTGTAACTAGTCAGTGTGCGGTGCATGGTTGAGGCCGCGAAAGCTAAGTCTGAACCTGTGTAATTCCTCTGAGGATCAAGATGGGTAATTCCTTCACCTTGCGTGAGGATATACACGGTGCCTCCGGACGTACCCTTGGATGGTTTATTGATTGACCCTGAACCTCCATCACTGCCACAGGCAGCGATGACCAGAGATGCCGCTATGGCGACACCTAAAAATTTGTAGGACCTTCGCTTCATTGTTCCCCCTTGTTGATGAATTTTCTATCTCAATATAGCCCGACAAACGAGGTGTATCAGCCATATGTCACTAGGCAACCTGTTGGCGGTCGTTTTTGGGATCCAAGGCATCTCGTAAACCCTCACTAAGTAGGTAAAAGGCCATAACCAACACGAAAAGCGTCGCTCCGGGGATGAAGAAATAGGTTGGATCCGCCCGATAATAGTGAACAGAATCCTGCAACATGATGCCCCATGAAGCTGTTGGGGAGATAATTCCTACACCTAGAAACGACAAGGCCGCCTCATAGGCCACATACCCAGGGAGACTCATTGAGGCTAAAGCAATGATTGGCCCCCATAAGTTGGGCGCTATCTGCCGAAATATGATGTGACCTGGACCTGCGCCACTGGACCGAGCGGCTTCCACGAACTCGCGTTCCCTCAATGCCAGTGTTTGACCTCTGACAATGCGGAAAAATCCTACCCATCCGAAAAACAGAGTCACCAACATTAAGTATGTGAGCCGCGCTGGATTACCCTCGGGGACGCCCATCGCTTCCAATCGTTGCGTGCCGGGCCGGACAAGAGCAATGGTCAAAATCAAAGACGGGAAGGTCATCACCAAGTCACTCAGTCGACTCAAAAACGTGTCTACCCGACCACGCAGGTAACCGGCCACTAATCCCAGCATCATCCCAACCGAAGTGGTGATCAGTGTTGCCACCAGTCCGACGAATAGGGAAAGTCGGGCACCGTATATCAATCGTGCCAAAATGTCTCTTCCAGTTCCAGGCTCAACACCCAGCCAATGCTTTCCCGAAATCCCGCCAAACCTTCCATTAGGAAGTCCGTAATCATTCAGTGAATTACGGTCCAGAGCGTTTGGAGAAATACCGAGAATTTTCGTTATCAATGGAGCAAAGATTGCGATGATAAGAAAAAAAGCCACGACTCCCAATCCGGCAATCGCAAATCGATCCCGCTTGAATCGATCCCAAGACAGACGTTTCGGAGATTTGCTTTCAATAGACGCAACGACCACCGAATCGCCGTCTATTCCATCAATGGGCAGGACATCCGTC
This sequence comes from uncultured Actinomycetes bacterium, assembly GCA_937902105.1. Lineage (GTDB taxonomy): Bacteria > Actinomycetota > Acidimicrobiia > Acidimicrobiales > Ilumatobacteraceae > Casp-actino8. Next base: position 6,789 of record CALGTP010000486.1, on the reverse strand, counting down.
ATTCTTTCCCCTACTTCGCAAGGTGATGATACTGCACAATACGGGCGAACTCATCGGGATCGATACTCGCCCCGCCAACGAGAACTCCATCTATATCGCGCTGACTCATCAATTCGGCGATATTGCCAGCCTTCACTGAGCCTCCGTATTGAATGCGCACTCCATCGGCGGCAGCCGCGCCCCAATGCGCTAGAACGACTGCGCGTATGTGGGCGCACACTTCCTGAGCATCTGCGGCACTGGCAGTCAGACCAGAACCGATTGCCCAAATCGGTTCATAAGCGATAACCATCGTCGCAACTTGTTCAGCCAAGCGAGCATTCAAAGAGGCTTTTACTTGGGACTCAACACGCTCAAGTGTTGTGCTCTCTTCGCGCTCTTGCTTTGTTTCACCCACACAGAGAATCGGAATCATCTCGTATTTCAGAACTGCTGCAACCTTGGCAGCGACAAACTCATCGGTTTCAGCGAAAATCTGACGCCGTTCACTGTGACCGCAAATCACGTACTTGACACCCAACTTAGAGAGAAAGGCCGGCGAAATTTCCCCGGTGAATGCACCCTTTTCATCAGTATGACAATTTTGCGCCCCCAGCAGCATCGCTAACTTGTCGCTCTCCAAAACAGTCTGAATACTTCGGATATCAGTAAACGGGGGATGTACCGTCACGTCCACCCGAGCAAAGTCCTCTTTTGACAAAAGGTACGAGAGTTTTTGTACGAGATGAATCGCCTCAAAGTGATTCATATTCATTTTCCAATTACCACTGATCAGTGGTCGACGAACATTATTTGGCATTAGGTGCCTTCCTCAGAGCAGCGAGACCAGGCAAGTCGCCCAGTTCAAGTAATTCAAGAGATGCGCCTCCACCTGTAGAGACATGATCAACGGCGTCATCAAGACCGAATTGCGCTAAAGCCGCCGCAGAGTCTCCCCCACCGACAACGGTAAAAGCCTTGGTGTCTGCCATCGCCTGAGCCACGGTACGGGTTCCACCAGCAAATCGCTCGTCTTCGAACATTCCCATTGGCCCATTCCAAAAAACAGTCCGTGCTTCCATGATCAAATCGGAGAAGGCAGCCGCCGATCCGGGGCCGATATCAAAGCCTTTAGCCCCGGGAGGTAGGCGTCTCCCGTAAGTGGCGTAATTGCCTTGAGGATCGAGACCCACCAAGTCCTCAGGCAAATGAATGGGCTTGCCAAGTGTCAAGAGTCGTTTGCAGGTGTCCACCTGATCCGCTTCAAACAGTGAATCTCCAATGGAGTAACCCTGAGCAGCCAAGAATGTAAAACACATCGCACCGCCAATAATTAATGAATCAACAGTTTCTAACAGTGCTTCAACAACACCAAGTTTGTCGGAAATTTTTGACCCACCAAGCACGGCAATGAATGGATGCTTAGGTTTATTGCGCAAAGCTAAAAGTACTTCAACCTCCCGTTGCAACAAACGGCCCATTGCCGAAGGCAAAGTCGCAGGCGGACCAACAATCGAAGCGTGCGCTCGGTGGGCTGCACCAAAAGCGTCATCGACATACATATCAATGTCATGAATCAGCGAATCAACAAAATCTTTGCTGTTGGCTTCCTCTCCTGGATTAAAACGGAGATTCTCCAGCAGTTCAACACCGGGCGCCAACTCAGCTAACCGAACCTTGACTGGATGCATCGAATATTTCTCGACCACACTTCCTTGAGGTCTTCCAAGGTGACTGCAACACACAACGCTGGCACCGCGTTCAATCAGCCATTCAATTGTCGGCAAGGCTGCACGAATGCGGAAATCATCGGTAATTGTTCGCTCACCCGCAACATTGGTTTCCATTGGCACATTGAAATCGGTACGCACAAGGACGCGTTTCCCCGAGACATCACCCAAATCTTCTAAAGTAGGAATAGCACCGCTCATAGGTTGTACTAGCGACGGGCGCGCTTGGGAACTTTTGAACCAGTGAATAAGGTGGTTTGCACTAAGCGATTGCTGTAGCCCCACTCATTGTCATACCAAGAAAGAATTTTAACCATCTTGCCGAGACTCATCGTGAGCCCGGCATCGAAAATGCTGCTGTGTGGATCTCCGACTATGTCACTCGAGACAATGGGGTCTTCGGTATAGCGAAGAATTCCCTTCAGGGGCCCTGATGAAGCAGCCTTCTTGAAAGCGGCATTTATCTCCGCCACCGTCGCTGACTTTTTCAAGTTAGCCGTGAAGTCAACGATTGAACCCGTTGGCACTGGAACGCGCAATGAAGTCCCATCCAGCTTGCCCTTCATACTTTCAAGAACCAAACTTGTCGCTCGCGCTGCACCTGTACCTGTCGGCACAATATTGATCGCCGCTCCGCGCGCCCGACGCAGATCACTATGAGGACCGTCAACTAATGATTGATCCCCTGTGTAGGCATGAACCGTTTGCATCAGACCTTGTTCGACGCCGAATGCCTCATCAAGCACTTTGACCATGGGCACGAAACAGTTAGTCGTGCAACTGGCATTGGAGATCACTTTATGTTTTTTAAAATCAAAATCTTTGTGATTCACACCGTAAACAAATGTGGCATCGGCCTGATCACACGGCGCAGAAACGATCACCAAAGGTGCCCCACCTTCAAGGTGGGCCGCAGCCGCGTCCCGCTTGGTAAAGAATCCAGTACTTTCAATCACAACGTCCACTCCCAAATCGCCCCACGGCAAATTTTTCGGGTCACGCTGGCTGAGAACCTGAATCTCTACGCCATCAACGCTGATTCCTGATTTCGTTGCCTTAATGACATTGGGTAACTGACGCATCACCGAGTCATATTTCAACAAGTGGGCCATTGTGGCCACCGAACCCAAATCATTCACCGCGACAATTTCTACGTCGGCTCCCTGCGCCTGCACGGCACGAAAAAAGTTCCGGCCGATACGACCAAATCCATTAATTCCAACTCGTACAGTCACAGTGGTTCCTTATCTCTTGTCGGGGTACTTCAGACACCTAAAACATAGTCGCCAGAGGTGGCCAACTAAGGATTACCGCCCGAGATCGCGATGGCTGACGCGTACTGGTTGCCCCGATGCCCGAAGCCCGTGGGCAATTTCCTCTGCGATTGCTACGGAACGGTGCCGACCCCCAGTACAACCAACAGCGATAGTCAGATAGCTCTTGCCTTCACTGGCGTAATGCGGCAAAACGCTCTGCAATAAAACCTGAAAGTTGCGCAAAAACTCAATCGCCTGCGGTCTTGATAAGACGTCATCTTTGACCAGTTGATCCAACCCACTTAAGGGCCGAAGATTCTCATCCCAGTGCGGGTTTGGCAGAAAACGGACATCCATGACCACGTCCGCATCCAAAGGCAGTCCAAGCTTAAAGCCGAAGGACTCCACGGCCACTTGCAGACGCTCACTGACCGAGACCTCAAAAGCCCTCATGAGTTTGGCTTTCAGTTGGTGCACGTTGAGATCACTGGTGTCAATAATGAGATCGCAATCACCTCTCATTGGCTCCAGCAGAGTCCGCTCCATCTCAATGGCTTCCAGCAGACCCTCACTGTCATTTGCCATCGGGTGGCGCCGACGCGATGACTCATAACGCTTCACTAATTCAGCAGTGGTGGCGTCAAGATAGACAACACGAACTTGATGACCGGCGGCGCGCATGGCGGCCACCTTGGGCATTAATTCCAAATGCTGACGACCAGCAACCAGAGCCAAACGTTCAATTCCCGAGCCAGGCGCACCCGCCAACTCGACAATCGTGTCCACTAACGACGTCGGTAAATTATCGACTACATACCAGCCAAGGTCTTCGAGAACTGCAGCAGTCGTCGACCGCCCAGCGCCGGAAAGGCCTGTAATTACCAGAATGTCTGCCACACCAACAAACTACTCAATCTTTACATTCGTTGCGACAATAAATCTTGGATTGGCTGAAGGTCGAATGTGCCCTTAAGACTGGGCCGTAAACTTCTAATCAGATGAAGCGCTCCGACTTGAGTAAAATCGTCGATACGTATGGGCTCATCTTGACGGGTCAACAAGACACTGACAACGAATTCCTCATCAGGATGTACCATCATTGAACGAAACTGATCCACAACTTGTCGACGGCTTTCGAACCGAGCAGTGGGTCCAAATCCACTCCAACCATCGCCATAGCGCACTGCCCCTGGAATGGTCACGCTCTTTCCATCCCCACCCACCCAAATTTTGACCTGAGTGGAAAAGCGTTCATTTTGAATATCAATTTCTCTTCGCAACACCGCCAACTGATGCGTAAAAGAAATCATTCGTTCCTTCACAGGCATCTTCATGTTCATCAATTCGTCGTCGTGAACAAATCCCCCAGCTCCAACACCAAGAATGAACTCACCGTTTCCGAGTCTGGCCGCTGTCACCGCGCTGCGGGCGAGAATGATCGGACTTCGAAATGTCAAAGGCGAGACAAGCACACCAAGTGTGACTGAAGAGGTACGTAACTCTTTGGCTAAGGCCCCGATCAGCACCCATGAATCCCATGCTGTCTCATCCGCCTGACCCGTAAACGGCACGAGGTGATCCCACAGGAATACAGAATCCACACCAAGAGCGATTGCATCTCGCGCCGATTTTTCAAACTGCGGTGCGTCAACACCATGAGTCTGAAATTGCACTCCAATTTTTATCTGCGCCTTAGATGCCATCAATTTTCACTGCCCGCAAATACAACAGTCGAGGAATCGTTGATGCACTTTCATAGTGCTCAGCCCGTGCTAAAAAGCCTGGCGGCGGTGCGGGCTCAAGCATCCGCTCGACATACAGTCCATTCCCAATCAAAGCATTGACATAGCGACTGAGTGGACGATGGATGAAGGGGATGAAAATATCCTTTTCGACTTCCTCATGGGACTCTTGCTCAATCAGATAATCACCGATCCGCCAATATTGCTCTGGAGGATCAAGCACATGATCGTCAATCCAGCCACTCCCCGGAGTCTGTAGGAGCGGATGATTCAAAAAGAAGCAGAATCGACCTCTCGGTCGTAGAACCCGCGCTACTTCTGAGATTGCGGCGTCCACATCGCCAATATGTTCAAAAACTAAACAAGCCACAACAGCGTCGAATGTCTCATCAAAAAATGGCAAGGCATCTGCTCCCGCCTTACTCACATGGATTCCACCGCCACGTTCGGCAGCCACGCGAACTTGATTCCATGTCGGATCGATGCCTGCTACAAATGAGGCACCGATCTTGACGGCTAGGCGCGAAACCTGTCCATCGCCGCACCCAACATCAAGCACACTGCCCATACCCTGCAACTCTTGAGCAGCTAACGGCAGAATCTGCTCTTCGTATTCGGCATCCGCACCTTCAGTGAACCCGTCGATCCACCACTGCGCATTCTCTTCCCAAAGGTCATTGTCATTTCCAGAAGTACTCACATCGCAAGGTTACGAGCCCACTACCCTGAGAGTATGAGTACATCAATGAAATCATCGATGAAGTTTTCCCTGTGGCCATCTCCCGAGCGTTCTTGGGAGGAAGTTCGCGATTTGGCGGAATACGGTGATCGGCAAGGATGGCACTGCCTATGGTACGCCGACCATTTCATGCCCAATTCGGAAATGGGCGAAGTTCTGGACGGCAATGTGTACGAATGCTGGAGCGTCATTGCTGCCGTTGCTGCAGTCACCAAAACCTTGCGCATTGGTTCACTAGTCAGCCCAACAACCGTGCGCCATCCAGCAGTCCTGGCAAATACGGCGGCGACAATTGATCGGATTTCTGGTGGTCGTCTCGTTCTCGGAATCGGTGCCGGCTGGCAGGTCAACGAACATCGCGCCTATGGCATCGATCTTCTTGCCGGCAAAGATCGCGTGGATCGCTTTGAAGAAGCAATCCAAATCATTAAATCTCTTCTCAATGAACCTCGCACTTCATTCGCAGGCAAACATTTCTCCGTCACTGATGCCCCTTGTCAACCAACAACGGTGCAGAACCCTTTGCCCCTCATGGTTGGCACTGGAGGACCACGAATGCAAAAAATATCGGCGCGCTATGCCGATGAATGGAACACATGGGGTCACGTCGAAACTGCAAGTCGGGTCATTGATACCTTTCGGACTGCTTGTGATTCCGTTGGACGCGATCCAGATACCGTTCACAAATCAGTCCAAGCGATGTTTTTCCTTGCCGAGGACGAAAAGACGATTGAAAAGATCCGCCTTGCAGCACCAGCGGATCGCACAATCGTTGGCTCAGATGCACACATCATTGAACAGCTCAATCTCTTCAAAGAAGTTGGCTACAACGAGATCATCATTCCTGATTTTACTTTAGGACGAGATCCCGTCTCACGAATTAATACTTACGAGAGATTTCGAACAGACATTCTTCCCTTTGTTGATTAGTGGAACTTGTCAAAGATGGCTTGCGCAACCGCCTCTGGTAGCCAAGATTGCGAGCGTAGGTCGTCTAAGGAAGCCTGCTTCACGGCATTCACTCCGCCGAAGGCTTGCGTGATTTTCTTTTTGCGGGCCTCACCCAAACCTTCAATGCCATCAAGCGCACTAGAGACCATTCGCTTATCTCGCAATTCACGATGAAACGAGTTCGCGAAGCGATGGGCCTCATCGCGAATGCGTTGCAACATAAATAACGCTTCACTTCCTCGCGGAATTTCAACCGCATGGCTTTGACCAGGAATAAATACTTCTTCAAAACGTTTCGCCAATGAGGCAACGGGAATCTCGGTTTCAAGGCCAAGATTTTTCAACACCCTCTCGGCTACCCCTAATTGCCCTTTCCCGCCATCCACCAAAAG
>CALGTP010000485.1 GCA_937902105.1 uncultured Actinomycetes bacterium | reverse complement strand
CTTCTGGGAGGGGAGCAGCGGACTGTAGCCAATAGTTTCATCATCCTCTCGGATACCGACAATCTTGCCACCAACAGTCTTGAATGCATTAAGCGCTTGGAAATGGGGTACCTCCTTCCCACGCCACCGGATATGACCTGCCTCAATATCCGACGGATTAATATAGTCACATTCCTCCATCACCAGGCCTTTCTCCCAGAACCCAATCTCAATGGCCAGCTCCTGGTTCGACTCTGGCCCTCCCTTCACCCCCATCTTGCGCAGCATCACGTGAGTGTCAATGGAACCGAGCATCCGCATGTAGAAACGGCCATTGCCATCCGATCCAATGCCCAGCTCCTCCTCAAATCCCAGCAGGAGACCATCGACCATATGCAGCATCCCTCTCATCTTGATGTCCTCGTTCAGCTTCCTGCTATCTGTGTCGTCGTCAACGTTGCGCTCGAGCTCCGCCTTCTCGACGGCTTTCCTGCGCACGGCAGCGTGAGGCGAACGCAGCGTTGGCACGTAGTCCACGAGACTGGAATGGATGGGGCAAACGGCACAGTAGTCGACGATACTGGAATGGACGGGGCAGACGTGATGGCGACCCACATGTGCAGATCTTCACGGCAGGCAGAGAATCTGCCCTCTTCACGGCAGTCAGAGTCTGCATTCACGGCAGTCAGAGTCTGCCCTCTTCGCTCGCTCGCACACCTTATAGCTTCCAGCTCCGCCGATTCCCGCTCTCGATCCTTTCGGACCTTTTCCTGCAGCGACACAATCTCCTGCTGCTTGCTGTCAATCTCCATCTTGAACCGCAGCATCAACTTCTGTGACGTGTCCCTCTCATGCTCGAGCTGCACGCTCAGTGATTGCTGCATCGCCTGCTTCTCGAGCTCTGCCTGCCGTGCGGCCTCTCGTGCCGCCCGCTGCTTCACATGCCGGAGCTGCTGCTCAAACTGCTCCATTACGGCGTGCTCCGAGTGCCTCTTCAGCTCCATCGAGTTGGCCAGGTGCTCATACTTGCGACGCTCGCTCTGTAGCGCCTCCTGCAAGCTGTTTGCCTTCTCCTCGTGCAGCTTCCGTTGCATCTCCATCTCGTACACCTGGAGCTCGCAGACCCTTTTGAACTCTGCGACCAGGTGCTGTGCCGACATGTGCTGATCCACGCGGTCCCTATACTCGCTTTCGCGCCGTGCCCGCTCCTCCCGCTCACGCTGCAGCGCATCTTGCTGATCCTTGTATTTTGCATCGATACGCGCTCGTTCCTCCCTCTCCTGGGCTCGCTCTGCGTCTCGCTGTGCCCGCTCCTCCTCGAGCAGCTTGGCCTGCGCCACAGCCTCCACTCGCTGCGCCTCGCGCTTGGCAGCCAGCTCCTGCGCCTTTTCAAATTGCTTTACGAATGTGATACGGTGCTGCCGCAGGATGCCATCGCACCACGCCGTCTTGCGGGACTGCTTCGCGCCGTCGATAATTATCGTCCAGTGCGCATAGTCAACTTCGCGTGTGCACAGGTCCATGCACAGGATGCCATTGGCGACGCCGTTGGCGGCGGCTGCGATCTGCGACTTCGTCTCCTCTAGACACGCCATGGCCATGGCATAACCCTTTGCATGATCGTCGCCTACTGAGGCAAAGGCCAATACGGCCTGGTGCTTGAAACTGCCGTGATAGACCGGGTAGCCATGCGAGCACCCTTGAAAGGTTTGTTTCAGATGGGATTGCGAACTGAAGTCAACGCCGCACCGCGGGTCGAATTCCACATAGAGCATCGGAGGCCAGACGATCTCCGTCTTTACCAGCTGCGGCTCGAGTTTCTGCGCTTTGGGCGTCGGCTCCAGCTGCTCTTTACCCTGCAGCCACATGCGCACCACGTAGTGCAGCTGCTCGTCCTTCCCGAATTTGGACCACGCCTCGATGTCCGCAAGGTTTGGCGCGCACCCGTCGATGGCTGCAGTCTTGCCACCGTTTGCGGGGCCGCAATGCTGCTCCAGCGTTGATCGGTTCAGTTCGCTTCCGCAGTGGCAAAACGCGGTACCTTCCTGCGTATGCGGCGACGTCGGATCAGGTGGCAGGTTGAACCCAGACTTGCGGCGGAACTCGGTGTACAGTTCTGGCGACGATTTGTAGAGCTCAGCGAGACCACGGTACGTGAATGGACACAATACTCTGCCCTGCCCTTCGATCATGCGCCGATGCCCTGCAGGCTTGCCAAGCAGCTGTAGAAGCACCGGCTGCCATGGTTCATGCGGAGGTGCCGCAGGCGTCGAGCTTGGTGCTCCGCCCGTGGTGGTTTTCGTCGACATGTCCTGAAGATCGAATGGTTCATCGTCCCAGTCGTCACAGTCGTTGTCGTCCCGGCGTTTTTTGCCCTTGCCCATGACGGCCGCGTGCGCTTTCCCTTTCCTGTGGCCGTGGGTGCGGAGCAGGCCCCTAAACACGTGGCCTAAGCGGTAAGCGCGCCTGGCGGGGACGCCCCCCTTTGAGGGTTTCCACACTTTTTGTAACCACCACACGGAAGCGGAGGCGCCC
>CALGTP010000484.1 GCA_937902105.1 uncultured Actinomycetes bacterium | reverse complement strand
CGCACCTCAGCAAAATCTTCATCGGGATCAAATGTTGATGTCCCACGATGCGAATCGTCTTGACGTATCAAAATTTCAGTGGAGTCATCTGGCTCCACAGCTGTTGGCTCCACGACTACGGGAACCGCTTCAACGACGACAGGAATTGGCGCTACGACCGGGACGACGAGAGTTTTTTCAACGACAACAGCCACTGTTTCAACGGCGACAGGTTCGTCTTTTCCGAGGAGATCAACGAACAACTGTGGGCGAGGAATCTCGCGGGTACGAGATCTCTTGATTGCACCCGTGCTGTCCCGCTTGGGTCGCGCCAGATTGTCGGCCGTGGAGTCGGGCACGGCGACCAAGTTGCCACGTTGGCGCGGCTTAAACAATCTTGGGATTGCCTCACGTCGGTCTTCAAGAACCCATCCCCGCGGCGCTGAAACCATTTCACCGTGTCGTAAACACAGCACGCCGCGTGCTCCAGGGGGCGTCACATCACGAATGCGTTCTGGAGACCATGAATCGATCCACATCATCGGTTCAGTCCCACTTGGGGCAAGACCATAGATAACAGCCACGGGTTGACCACAACCAGGCTTCTCGCATAAACGCCGCACCCCAACAAAGTACTCTGTGACACGCCCGAACCGTGGGAATACAAAAGACCCGACCGCACTCGGCGACCGGGTCTTACTGGGTGGGCGATGCGGGGCTCGAACCCACGACCTCCACGGTGTGAACGTGGCGCTCTAGCCGACTGAGCTAATCGCCCCAGCGAAAATTTACTTTAGCACTCGCTTGCCGGAGCGCCACCTCCTGATTTGACCTCAGACTGGAACAACGCAGGCCAAACCCATGCCCTGACGGTCACGATAGGCCACGCTCCCATAGGGGCAATCACTATCAAAAGGCACCATCTGCTCAACCACGCCGTCATGCGCACCAGCGCACTCAACTTCCCATGCTTCCAGGCGCACATCATCAACATTCACACACGAACCAACCCTGATGACATTGTCAATCGGCGTGACCTCGCCAGGATTACTAAAGGCACCAAGCACCAAAATCGCCACCGTTCCGGTCACGACGATGCCAACGACGAAGCGCCAGGGAAACTTGGCTGGGGTAAACCTCTGACCTCGAACATCATCAACGATTGAACGAAGACGTTCTTGAGTTTGCGCAGTGGCCGCATCTCGCTCATCATCCAAACGAACTCGCAAACTCGCATCGTATTGATAGCGCAAGACAGGATCCGACAGCACTCGCCAGGCTTCATTGATTGCCAGCATCTGTGGCGAAGTCCGACCTTGATGCTTATCGGGATGATGAAGCCGCGCCAGGTTGCGATATGCAAAGCGAATTTCTTCAGGCGACGAGGTCAGGGTCACGCCTAAAGATTGATAATGATTATTTGACATGGAATCAACTGGCGCTTTCTCTACTAGTAACCGAGGTCAATGTAGACCGGCCCAAGTAGGTCGAGCCCTTGCGCCCAATGACGAACATTGGTCGTGATGCGCTCACCCAAAAGTGGAACTGCCATTGCTGGCGTGTTACCAACATGCGGAGTGATGATGCAATTTTCCATTGTCCACAAAGGGTGACCATCGCTCAATGGCTCAGGGTCAGTGACATCAAGACCTGCGCCACCGATGATCTTGTTCTCTAAGGCCCACACCAAGTCATCAGTGATGATGTGCTTGCCACGCCCAACATTGATTAACCACGCATCGCTTTTCATGGATTGCAGTTCATCGCGACCAATCATTCCCTCGGTCTCGGGGGTCAGCGCCAAAGCCAACACCACCACATCGGCCCCTGCCAGCGCATCAGTACTGTGTTCGCTACTGAGAACCTCGTCAACTCCGACCATGTCCATGACCCGATTTCGCACAACGGTGATACGGCAGTCAAACGGAGTCAACATTCGCACGAGAGACTCCGCAATCCCACCGCCGCCGAAAATCGTCACGTTGGCATGATGTAAATTCTTGCCGATCGGACCCGACCATGACGCACGACGAGCGTATGAATTCAAACCGCGCATACCGGCCAACATCAGTGACAGCGCCATTTCAGCAACGGGCTCGGCGTACACGCCTTTGGCGCAAGTCCATAAGCGCTCCTCATCAATCAAATGCATGAAGTTTTCAATGCCCGCAAATGGCAACTGCACCCATTTGATCTGACTCGCATTATGCAGAACTTCTTTGAGCGCCTCTGGCTTTCGTGGTGCCGCCCAGATCAATCCCTCGGCTTGCGCGGGTGGCACAACTTCCCCACCGCCAGCAATCACCGCGTCCAACATCCAACTCGGAGCAGTGTCGGGGGCAAGGGCAATTCGAGGGGCGGACTCACTTGGCATAACAGAGTAAACGCTATACCACTCAGTTACTTTCGCCCCTAGGTGGATGGAACGATTACGCTCAAGAAATGCCCCCAGTGCCAAAAATTGAAGCACAGCCAGTTCCGTATCCGAAACCCACCGTCGGGGCTCCGAATATGGTGACTATTTTGCTGGACGATATCGGTTTTGGACAGTTGGGATGTTACGGCTCGTTGATTGACACGCCGAATATTGACGCTTTGGCGCAACGTGGCGTGCGCTTTAACCGCTTTCATGTGACATCAATCTGTTCGTCCACCCGTGCCGCATTATTCACTGGTCGAAATCACCATGCTGTGGGTATTGGGGCCACTCAAGAAACCCCATTTGCTCTTCCTGGCTATTCGGGTCGCTTACCGAAGTCGGCAATCGCCTTGCCACGTATCTTGCGCGATAACGGATACAACACCATGGCAGTGGGTAAATGGCATCTCACACCGCAAGCCGAATATTCATCGGCGGGACCCTTTGA
>CALGTP010000483.1 GCA_937902105.1 uncultured Actinomycetes bacterium | reverse complement strand
TACCCAGCGACACATCCAACTCCATGACAGGTATAATTGATCGCTATTAAACATGCTAACAGTTTGCAAGCCCCCACCTCCGCTCCAACTTTGATTTCTTCAACTGGCGCAGCTAAGACAGCATATTTTTTGAAGCCCAGGGACAAAATATGCGTTTTCGTCCTTTTGTTGAAGTATATATGGCGCTGCAGCAGCAAGGCACCTCGGTTTTTATTCGCCATGGTGAAAAGGAAGAGCTAGCAACACAATCACAACGAAACTATGTGTTAGTTGTTCCCCCGAAATGTCAACTATTATTCTAATCCCTGGGCTCACAGAAACATAAGCAAAACTAAAAGTGACACTACAACAAGGCGAAGAACCAGCCCACACCCTCGAAAGGTGTTCAAAGTCTGTCGGCGCATCGAAAAGTATGTAAGCACAAGCCGCAGCAGAAACACGATTCGCATGAAATCCTGCAGGCCGCAATTTCTCTTTGATTTCTACAGAGCTTGGGACTTGAAACGCCTTCCCATCAGGTGTCTTCAAATTCTGCAGGGTAAGCTTGCCAGGCTTGAAAGGGGAAAGTTTAGCAAGCTCCTTGAAATCATTAGCACTCAACTTGAAGTCTTCCATAAATGGTCGGACCTGCTGAATGCCACCGTCTGTAGCATAAGGGCACGTTGACACATACATGTGCTTCGTCTCAGGCGCCATCTTCTGTGCTTTGCTTTGCCTCTTTGAATCTGCCAACCAATTGAAGCCTCCCTCCATGCAACTCCTTGTTTCACCAGGCCCAGCATTCATTGCAAACGATGTGTTCCTCAGCTCGTCATCGTCAGGGTCGTAGTTGCACTTCCTGCCAGTGATAAAGATTTCTCTGGTCAAAGGCCATTGATTTGTACCAATGTCCAGGTAAAGAGTCTTGAGAAGCTTGATGTTCGGAGCTGCCTTGTGCATCAGTTCCACTTTCAGGATGCCGGCCGTCAGATTCACTTGGAGCTTCTTGCCTGCCTGCCTCTCCTTCTCAGTCAAGCAAAAAACTGTGGAGAGCACGTAGGGAAAGCAAATTGAGAACATGGACTGGCTCCAGCAACGATTGGCGGTCAGGTCAACAAGGAAGTTATAGTACGTGGTCACCAAACTCTTCTGGTCCAGGATGTACTTCTCATTGCTTGTAGCTGGAACTGGATTGTCCGAGGATGGGGCTAGACCCAAGCGCTTGGTAGCTTCAGGAGACGAGAACAAATGCAGGGTCCTGACACAAGTGTCCCACCATTTGCCACTGCTTCGTGCTGCTGCCCAGTGAAGCATGGCATGCTGACCTTTGGTGTGCTCTTTGAGGTCATGGCTATACTCGTTGTGCAAGGGTTCGGCCCCATCGACGATCATCCTGAGCTTGAGTTGCAGGGTCCGATCTTCCAAAAAGTCAGACGTCATAGAATGCCTGTCTACATAGGAGCCTCGCAACAAATTGAAAGCTTGTCTTGTCTGTGGCTCCAGTCGCTCCTGGTCATCATCTCCATCAGGTTGATCCTGGTCGGCGCCCCCAGCATCATCCGCATGCCCTCGTGGAGGAGGTCCGTATTCACCATCAAGGCCATCCAAAATGATCTTGCCGTAGTAGTCAGGATCCTGAGTTTGGAATGGCTGTGTGAAACATGTATCTCTGAGGTCGCAAATGGGTAACTAATACGGCTTCGTTATGAGGAGTTCAAATGTTTACTGTTGGGCCTAAGTGGCTGCTGTGTGAAACCAAGTGTCCTTTGAAAGCTTGGCAGCATGACCAATTGTTTCCTCAAAGATTGTCCAGTCCCGATCAAGTTTGGTAAATGATTCACGGATGCCAAACCAGGCCTTGTTTTTTGCCTTGTTGTTAAGGATTGGATTGATTTCTGATTACTAAAACTTTAAAGCTCTCTAGCAACAGACACAAGCACACAAGAACAATGCCTGAGCCATGCCAAAAGACATATGGCGTTCGCTTCTGCACTGCGTCGGAATTCAGCCAATCATCAGGAGTCAGTGTGTCCTGTTCTATCCCACGGTCAAAGGACAAGCGTTCTGAAGCATCCTGCAAGAAGTTGTCGCTACATACTTCCATTAAATCTTCAGCAGCTGCTTTTATTGACACAAAGCCTGTGCCACTCTCATAGTGGCCATGTCCGTAGGAACAGAGTACTGTACCTTTCATGAGGGCTCCGTTCAGACTGGATGAATCAACTGCCCTGCCAAAATCACCCCACTTGGGATGGCAAGATTCGGGCTGTGGAAAACCTCTAATTTTCAAAGGGCCATACATCAGGTTGAGGGTGCGGAACTGGACAGCTTCCTCATCCGCAACCTTTGACCAAAGATCGCGCAGCAACAACAAGTAAGTAGTATGAGCAGACAGCGGCTTAACCACACAAGCAAAGGATCAAACAGTGTAATACTGTTGCCTAATTGCTTGTGGAAGTAACTACACCTAAAAAACACAGAGAAACGTGCTGACTTCGCACATGAAACTTACAAAAACACACATGCACCAAACAAGACTAGCCACTGTTTTGACCATGTATCGCTCTTTTATAGGTGGTAGTTCAAAGCCATCAATCTTTCCATTTGCTTCCGTATAAGGCGCATCCACCATAAATTTGGTCAGCGAAGTACATGTCAATACCACAATCACATGGAAAATCGCCTTCAACAGAGCCTTGTTGATGTTTTTGATTTATCAGGATCTGTGAAATAACTGCGCAATTACATAGAACATCGCCTTTGACTTGATGTTTTTGATTTATGAGGATCTGTGAAACAACTGGCAAACCAAAGTGCTCCCGGTCATGTTTTGGGCTCTTAAATACACGGCGTACGGAAGAAGGAAC
>CALGTP010000482.1 GCA_937902105.1 uncultured Actinomycetes bacterium | reverse complement strand
AATACCCCACTTAACCCTGCACGAGCCAACTCCACCCCTTAATAGCAGTATAACACTTCCTCAACTTCTTCTTCAGCTAGTTCTTCTGAGCTCACACTACTAAGACATAGCCCAACTTACTCAAGTCAGCAAAGATGAGCCTTGACTAGTCATCCGCTAAGTTACTTGCCGTTGGTACTCTTATATACCAAGGAAACTGTGGCTTGACTGCATCAGCCTCTGCGCAACTTCACAAAAGTCTCTGCTGTACAAGACGAGCTAGCAGTCCGTGTTAGCCCATCACGTGCCTAATCATCGTCAACGAGAAGAAAACACGTCACTGGATCATACTAGCAGCTCAACGATATGGGCTACAAGCACAGGAACAGCTCCATGGAAAGGCTCTCTGAGCTCAAAATTCCAAGAAGGGCGTACCACTCTGCTTCTCTACGTCTCTAAAAGTCTAGAGCTGGAGTCTGCCGATACAGGAAAATAATTGGCCCCCTGAATATTGGAATCGCCCCTTAAGGACGACACTGCAGCAGCAGACCAAGAACCTCGCGCAAGAATGGAACAAACTTGCGCAGCAATCGCAACGCACAGTTTTCACAATTGCAAAACAGGAAAAACACCTCAGACTGTTGCTCAAGCTGAAACACTACACACACGTTCGGAAAGATGTGCGCATCGGTATGCGCTTCGACGGCTTCTGTGAGACGCGCTAACGAACAAGCTCCAAGAAAGCTTCTTGAGCTTTCATGCCATCTTCCCCTTCAGCGCCAGTATCAAGGTCGGGTAATCGTCAAAAGAATAGTCCAAAACAGAAGCAGCCGAAACCACTCCTATATGTCAGAGGCAACGTACGCACTTCAAGTACTCGTAGACACTCTTCATGGACAGGTAGCGCATCATCAGCTCGGGCTGGCGGTGCCGAGCATGTACGACAAGCGGCTGCCAACTCGCTACTCCAGAGTGCCTGCTGCCTCTTTCGCAAAGATGTCGCCAAGCAACACATGCACTGATTCATCCGGCTCATGTGCCAAATCGGCCTCATCGACCTGTAGCCAATCACAAGAGGCAGGAACAAGTAACGAATATACGCCATCTGCCATCTCTCAATGGCTGTCGCTTTCTTCACAACCTCGCTTAGTGCATCATCGCCCTGAAGGCGCAGCTTAGGAACAACGCATCGACTAGCGATGATTCAGCGATCGGTTTAGGCAGTCTCTTCAATCGTGGCGTTGACGGCGGCAGGCCCTGGACAGTCAAATGTTCCTTGGAACCGCGGATGCCACCAAGTACTACGCCAGCCCATCCTGTCTCGCATGGCATTCGATAGACATGGCTTGGCACCGTATCCCGCGTCGCAACCACCAAGAGACGACTGAAGTCAGCTGCGTTCATCACATGCGCCCACGCAATGCGAATGACCTTGAACGGGCCATTGCGTTCAAAGGGCATTTAAACACAGATCTCTGCACACAGGGTCGCGGCGCCTCAAAGTCTACGACAATCCTTCCGTAGGGCTGCAAGCGGATACTCAGGTAAAGCACTAACTCAGCCATAATTGGCGCACCTTCCAAACGACTTCGAATGCCCAGCTGAGGATGCGCTGTCCAGCTGAATACCCGAACGTACAGCACCACTTCTCGCATGCGCCTCAAAGTCAACGACAATCCCTTCATAGGGCTGCAAGCGGATATTCAGGTAAAGCGCTACCGCTGCCTCAATCGGCGCAACTTCCAAAACGACTACGAAGGCCCAGCTGAGGATGCCCTGTCTGGCGGAGACACCCGGACGTAATGTACCACTTCTTCCGCAAGCTGGCTCCAGATGTCAGCGTAGTAAACTACCGTGTCCCTATTGCGTCTCGAAATCTCAGTTTGGTCCCAAGTTCAAGTTGTTGAAAACCCTCCGCAACAGCAAGTCACGAGCAATTGATGGGTCATCAAAAGGATGCACCAAAGTGAGGGCCTCTGCCAAGAACTCAGTGGGAGTCCGAGAAAAGCCGAAAATCGCCGAGCCCACAGATTTCTGTTTGCACAGAACCCCGCCATTTCCCTCTTCTAAAACCGGTTCAAGTGCCAAAAGTCTGGAACGCACAGGCTCCGACGGGAGTCTGCAGTGGTATTCTCATGTACTCATTCCTTTGTGCTCTGAATGCTCAAGGTCTGTCCAAAGAGTAACACATGTGACCTCAAAGGTTACCTCCTGCTT
>CALGTP010000481.1 GCA_937902105.1 uncultured Actinomycetes bacterium | reverse complement strand
CAGGGCGAACTTTCGCAGTCCAGCCAGATGGCAGCGCGCTGCGCACTGACACGGAAGCCAATGGTACACAGCAAACGTCCAGGTGGAAGTTGATTGGGCACAGCCAGTGGCAAAAACACGACAAAGACAACGTCTAATTTTGTTGTGTTTTACATAAAGCACCGCACGAGTATGCACTGTGTGGTTTCTCCGGCGCGTTTGCCGTCTTGTCCCTGCACAGACAGAACCGCTCGATGCGCACGGTCGCCAGGAACGTGTCGTCAATCACCCGCGCCGCGTGCGCACGCGTCTGCATGCGAACCAGCGCGCTGTCTCGCATATATATGTCTTTTCTGCGGATTCTACGTCCGCTGCAAATACAAATATCGCCCGTCACAAACCAGGCGGATCAAGTATATAACGTAAAAAACACATGCCCATGTCTCATCGTGAACTACACGACCTGCTAACTATATTGCGGGCTCCAGCCGTCGCAGCAGTCCGTGACAACGCTGACGACGCTACGGGCGACGTATTCGCAAAAGTAGACTACCTATATCTTGGGCAGTGGATGGACGCGAGTATGCGTAAAATGCTCAGACAAACCTCAAAGACTATGCAAGAAATGATCGACAAAAACACGCCGGTGCAGTCGAAAGTGGTTGTGAATGAGCTATGGTTTAACAATCAGCTTACCAACGAAAGAACAGCTACTTTATGCAAGAAACTTTCTGAACTTCAAAAACAACATCCGATAACAGAGCTTGTGATGATACGCATTCAGATACAACAGGTTGCTGACGTTGAGTTGCTGGTAAACACACTAGCACAATTAACATCGCTGAAGCATCTCGATCTCTCATACTCAAATATATTTCAGATGTCAAAATCACGGTCAGGTCTAAAGTCTCGCAGCCATAAATATGATGAAGAGACTCGGAAAATAAACGCAAAAAAAAATACAAATGAAAGACGAGTCTGTGAAATGATATTCAAACTATTCCAACACAACTCGAACCTGCAGGAGCTGAACCTTCGACACACGATGCTGTCGGATGAAGACGCACTACATCTTGTTACTGCTGTGCAGACAAATACCACCTTGGTGGAACTCAATATAGAAGATAACGGTGATGAAAGAAAAAAATGCGTCCGCTCCAGCAACGTGGGTAAAAAGATTCGTCCATCGATGATAATATACGATAGACATATTTCGACATTGACTTGGGATCAAATGCTAACCCTATGGAAGCATAAACCTTCTGATTTGCGTGCTTCTGTAGAGGCTGATGATTTTTCAGACGAACACAGTAGCGACTATGACAGTGACACACTAGACTGATTATATGGACAAAATTATGTCGACGGTGATTCATACGATAAATACACACACCAATCCTAACACGAAAAAGAGTATTATCCACATCTCATGGTTGCAGGATCTGAAGTTGCCAACGTCCGACATTTGGAAGTAGCACACTTCCGGACAGCTTTCGCGCTGCGCCACGCTCGTCGCCGGGTCCTCGCGGCCGTGCTTCCAGCCGTGGTGCAGCAGCAGCGCCGCGCCCGCCGCAAAGAAGCCCGCTGCAGCGTACGCGGACATGCCACACCCTGTCCCCAGTTAAATACCGGACGAACGCACCTCGCTCTTCTCGAGCTTCTTAACGCGCGTCCGCATATATAACACGCAGCGGAGCCATGCATGGCAGACGCCGAAAATGCTGCCGACGACCAGGCGCGCGCAGCCGTCTACCTCCACTACCACACAGAGCAGCGCGTCTACGCCCGTCACCCAGAGCACCTCAATCCCGCCTACACGCTGCTTTGCCTCGCCGCGCCCTTTTACCCCGTCGCCTTAATCACGTACAGCTACGTGACCACCGACCTGTGGCTGGTTTGCCTGTGGATCGGCATGAGTCTGACGCTCGCCGCGGCGATCTGTCGCTGCCTCTACGGGCCGTAGCAGTTGTTCGATCTGCAATTGTCTTGTATAAACGACACGTTACTCTGTCACATGGCAGATACGGCGCAGCCCCCGTGCTGCAGTTGCAACCGACAGAAAATAAAAGAAGGCCTTCCGTGCATTGTGTTCTCATGTGCATGTTTCTTTGTGTGGATTATAGTGTTATCTTTAAATTATCAAGCGGGCATGCTAATCGGCTATATATTCGGCATAATTCTAGGTGCAGTGTTGGCAATGGCGGCAATATTTTGTTTTTGTGCGTTACTGTTTGTGGCAATCGACAAAATATGGTGTACCGATACATGACGGCAGTGACAAAATATATTCAAGCAC
>CALGTP010000480.1 GCA_937902105.1 uncultured Actinomycetes bacterium | reverse complement strand
ACTGATGCACCTACGACTGATGCACCTACGACTGATGCACCTGTTACCGAAGCACCAGTCATTGACTGCGCACCCGAAGAAGGTCCGTTGAAGGCTGCTTGGGTGTATGTCGGCCCCGCTAATGATGGTGGCTGGTCGCAAGCTCACGACGAAGGTCGTCAGTTAGTGCAAGAGCACTTTGGTGACGCCGTTGAAACAACATTCAAAGAGAGCGTTCCAGAAGGACCAGATGTAGCCCAGGCTGTTGAAGACCTCATCGCTGACGGCAACACTGTCATCTTTGGTACCTCTTTCGGATTCCAGGATGCTTTCGTTGAGGTCGCTGCGGCGAACCCCACTATCTGTTTTGAATTCGCTACCGGTTACATGAAGTCAGACAACATGGCACAGTTCTACGGTGCTGCTGAAGATACTGACTACCTAGCTGGTATGGCTGCAGGTGCTGCATCAAAGAACGGAAAACTTGGCTACCTTGCCTCGTTCCCGATCCCTGAGGTCGTACGCGGAATCAATGCTTGGACGATGGGTGTACGGGCAGTAAATCCCGAGGCCACTGTCTCAATCGTTTGGTTGAACACATGGTTCGACCCAGCTGCTGAGCGCAAGGCTGCCGAAGCTCTCATTGCCGAAGGCGTTGACGTACTTGGTCAAAAGGGTGTTGACTCACCCGCCACTGGTGATGCTGCGCAAGCCGCTGAAGGTGTGGCATGGGCTGGATACAACACTGACCAAAGCGTTAACTACCCAACTGTCTGGTTGACCTCAACTGTTTACAACTGGTCTGTCTACGAAATTCCACGACTCCAGCAAGTACTTGATGGCGCTTGGACGTCAGGCGACTACTACGGCAACCTAGGAGACGGCTTCGTCACCTTGGCACCGTATGGTGATCTGGTATCTGAGGAAACACGTGCTCTGATTGATGCCAAGAAGGCTGAACTTGCAGCTGCTCCTGGTTCGCAGTTCACTGGTCCGATCAATGACAACGCAGGCAATGAAGTGTTAGCCGCAGGAGTAGGCCATACCTTTGGCGAACTCATGTCAATGGCTTACCTCGTTGAAGGCGTTGAAGGAGAAATTCCAGCAGGCTGATTCACGACGTTAGTCATCATGTTGAAAGGGGGCGGGCTATATAGCCCGCCCCCTTTTTCATCTATTGTTAAAGGTATGCGTGGGGAGCGAAATGACATCTGAGATAGCCGTCAAGATGACGGGAATAGTAAAAAAATTCCCAGGAGTTGTCGCTAATGACCACGTCAATCTAGAAATCATGGCCGGCGAGGTTCATGCCCTCCTCGGCGAGAATGGCGCAGGTAAGTCGACTTTGTCAAATATTCTCACTGGTCTGTATCGACAAGATGCGGGAAGGGTTGAGATCAGTGGCAAGAAAGTTGAATTCAACTCTCCACGCGATGCGCTCAACGCTGGAATCGGGATGGTGCACCAACACTTCCGATTGGTTTCCACATTTACTGTCGCCGAAAATGTTGTACTCGGTGAGCCTGATTCATCGCTTTTCATGGATCAAAAGGCAGTTGCTGCGCGAGTACAAGAACTCAGTGATCGTTACGGTTTGGCTGTTGATCCAAGCGCACGCATTTGGCAACTCAGTGTTGGTGAACAGCAACGCGTAGAAATCCTTAAAGTTCTGTATCGCGGTGCGCGAATTTTAATTCTTGATGAACCAACTGCCGTTCTTACTCCTATTGAGACGACTGAACTCTTCAAGACTTTGCGAGTGATGGTCTCTGAAGGTCGCGTGGTGATTTTCATTTCGCATAAACTCGATGAAGTGATGGCTGTCAGCGATCGCGTCACCGTCTTGCGTGGTGGGCGGACGGTCGGCACTGTCAATACGCATGAAACATCGACCACCGACCTCGCCAGCCTGATGGTGGGTCGTTCGGTCGAGTTCAATCGAGCCGTTCGTCAGGTCCCAGCGGATAGAGAAAGAATTGTTCTTGATGTGCGCGATCTTTGTGCACATGACGACCGTGGTCGTGTTGCGCTTGAATCCGTTTCGCTGAGCGTTTCGCCTGGCGAGATCGTCGGGATCGCTGGCGTCGCTGGCAATGGTCAGCGCGAACTTGCTGAAGTGATCTCCGGAATGCGCCCAATTACGTCGGGTTCAATCACTGTTGATGGAGAAAGTGTTCAATCAGGTCGAGCCCGATCAGCGATTGCCAAAGGTATTGCTCATGTTCCCGAGGATCGCCTGCATACAGGACTGGCGGCCGGGCATTCAGTCGAAGACAATTTCGCGTTGAAGAACTACCGTTCAATGTCGCGATTTCGTATTTTACAACGTCAAAAAATTCGCGATCAGTCAACACATCTCATTGAACGTTATGACATCAAGACCCCAGGTTCCGAGACCCCCGTTCGCCTATTGTCGGGCGGCAATGTACAAAAGGTTTTACTTGCCCGTGAGTTTTCCGCATCACCCAAAGTGTTGATCGCCGCCTCACCAACTCGCGGATTAGATGTGGGCGCCATCGAGACAGTACGCGAGCGTCTTGTTCAAGCTGCCGATAGTGGTGTTGGGGTATTGCTGATTAGTGAAGATCTTGATGAGATTCTTTCTCTCGCTGATCGGATTTTGGTGATGTACGAGGGTCGCATTGTTGCTGAAGTAGAGGCCGCGCAAGCAGATCGCGCCCGTATCGGACTGACGATGGGCGGAATCACCACATGAGAAGTCCAGTTCGACTTGAACGCCGATTAGAGCAGCCGAAATGGCTGAATTGGGTTGTTCCCCTTGCTTCGCTTGTCGCTGCACTGATCTTGGGAGCAATCGTTTTATGGATCACTGGTAAAAATCCTTTTGATGTGTATCAACGAATCTTTGAGCGGGGTTTTGCTGGAAAGCGAGCCTTCTCCGGCGCCTTGGAAATGGCCACGCCACTTGCTTTCACTGGATTATGTGCAGCCGTTGCCTTCCGTATGGGTCTCGTCAACATTGGTGGTGAAGGTCAGTTCTATATGGGAGCAGTGGGAGCATCGTATGTGGGCATCTCACTTGGTGGATCGCCTACCGGTATCACGATCATTCTGATGTGTCTTGGAGGCATGGTCTTCGGGTCGGTGTATGCAGCCATTGTTGGTGTTTTACGAGCGCGATTCAACACCAACGAAATCATTACGTCTTTAATGATGAATTATCTGGCGGCAATCTTTTTAAATTATTTGATCTTTAACTCCAAGTCTTTTTGGCGTGATCCTGATTCGCCGCAGTTCCCTAAAGGAAAAACCCTCAGCGCTCGCGCGGACTGGAACACGTACTCCATATTTGGTGTCAACTTGCCGATTGGGTTTCTGATTGCAATTCTCGCTGGATCGGCAGTGTGGGTGTTGTACAAGCGCACACGTTTTGGATTCGAGGTAGGTGTACTTGCCGATTCGCCGAAGGCGGCGCGTTATGCCGGTATTCGCACAACGTCCACGATCGTGATTGTCATGGCGTTATCGGGGGCTTTGGCTGGTCTCGGTGGGGCCGCAGATGTGGGTAACTTTCGTGGCCTTCTTGACGCCAAAGGTATCCAGATGGCGGGATATGGATACACGGGTATTGTTGTGGCGGCACTAGCTCGGCGCAATCCACTAGTGACGGTGGTGGTGGCGATTTTTATTGGTGGTCTGACCAAGGCGGGCTACGCGCTGCAAGGGCCGAACTTCCCCAGTGGACTTGTGGGCACTTTGCAAGGATTGATTTTGTTCACTGCAGTTGCGGGAGAAATTTTGATCAAGTATCGCATTCGAATGACACCTCGTCGGAGTGAGGTTGTGGCCTGATGAACTCAAACATTTTTATCATCGTCATTGCTTCAGCGATTTTTTATGGCACTCCACTCTTCTTCGCTGCACTTGGTGGAATTTTTACGGAACGTAGTGGTGTTCTTAATCTTGGTGTTGAAGGCACCATGCTGATCGGTGGCGTGACCGGGGCGTGGACTTGTCTACATGTGGGTGGCAGTGCCTGGTTCACGATCACGGTTTCTATTCTGATGGGTGCACTCGCAGGCGGACTCGTGTCGACTCTGCTGGCCTTCTTATGCATTACTTTGAAAACCAATCAAACAGTCGCGGGACTGTCAATCACTATTTTCGCGGGAACAGTTGGGCTCAGTAGTTACCTCGCCAACATTTGGAAGGTTTCCAGACAGCCTGTGCCAAGGCCAATTCGTAAACTTGATGTGTTCGGGCTATCTGATACGCCCATCGTCGGTCCGATTTTATTCCATCAAACTACGCTGACTTATTTGTCGTGGGTTCTTGCGATTTTGGCGACCATCTATCTCTTCCATACGCGCATAGGACTGCAACTGCGCGCCGTTGGAGAATCGCCACAAACAGCTGACGCCATGGGTATCAATGTTGTCAAGTACCGCTATGTACACACCATTTTCGGTGGGATGTTGGCCGGTGTTGGTGGTGTTTTTTATAGTTTGGCGATTGTTCCGCTGTGGGTTGACGGCATGACTAAGGGCGCTGGTTGGATTGCTATTGCCTTAGTGATTTTTGGTTTCTGGCGGCCGAGTTTGGCTCTTCTTGGGGCATATCTATTTGGCGCACTGCAGTCGCTTGGTAGCACTTTGAAGGCCCGCAATGTGAAGATCAGTGGAGACCTTCTTGACGCCTTACCATTCTTCATGACGATCGTGGTTCTGGTCTTGGTTTCAAGTCGCTTCGCTCATCGCAAACTGGGGGCACCCGCCGCCCTCGGGGTGCCTTATGAGCGAGAAGAACGATGACATCAATTTCAAATCTCTCACCAGAACTCAAAAGTGTTTGGCATCCTATTGGACGGGCTGATTCTTTTGGAGAAACACCGACGCGTATTGAGTTAGTTGGTGAGGCCTACGTCGTTGTTCGCCTTGATGGGGAAATAAAAGTCTTCGCCGATATTTGCCCCCATCGCTATGCACGACTTTCTGATGGCCAAGTCGTGGGATCAAATATTCAATGTCCCTATCACGGTTGGCAATATGACGCCAACGGTCGCTGCGCGCATGTGCCAGCGTTAGGAACGCAAGCGACTCTTCCACCGGCTCAACTCACGATTCCTTTTGTGCAAGAGAAATATGATCTGGTGTGGGTATCCCCGCTAGAGCCGATTATTGACATCTTGCAGATCCCTGAGTGGGAGGATGAATCACTGACACGCGTCTGGATGCCACCCATTAATATCAATGCTGGTGCGGCTCAATCCATTGACAACTTTCTTGACTTTGCCCACTTTCCTTTTGTCCATGCGGGAACATTTGGTTCAGAAAAAGATCTTTTAGTCAATGAGTATTCAACGGAGCGCACGCAGGATGGTTGGGGATTTGTCGTGGAATATCCCCACGTCATTGAAAATCACGAAGATCCGTTGGTTAAAACTGGCGCACATCCGCTGATTCAAGATCGCCTGATGCGCTACGACTTTCGGGCGCCATTTACAGCCAACCTTCGCCTTGAACTTCCGCTGACGGGAATGGTCAATGCCATTGTGATGTGGTGTCAGCCGATGACTCTCGATACCACGAAGGTGCATATCGTGATGATTCGCAATGATTGCCACACGCCAGCAGACATCCAGGCCGCAATCGATTATGAAATGAAGATCTTCACTGAGGACTTGCAGGTGATTGAGTTTTTGGCCGACAAGACGGTGCCTCTTGATCGTGGGCAATCTCATGTACGGTCCGATCGTCACACAGTTGAATTTCGGCGAATTTTGCTGAAGTTACTCACTTCTTCGTCTGCTTCTTGAGAGAGACAATTTCAATGAGTGCTACTAGTGTCTTGCTTGAGTAGGAGAAGGAAAAATGTCGGAAAGTATCGCTAGTCAAACCAATCACGTTGATGTGCTCATAGTTGGTGCTGGTATTTCCGGCATCGGAACTGCGTATCACCTACAAAAGCAGTGCCCCGATCGCACCTATGCCATTGTTGAAGGTCGTGCTGATCTAGGCGGAACTTGGGACCTCTTTCGTTACCCAGGCGTTCGTTCAGATAGTGACATGCACACTCTGGGATTCAGTTTTAAGCCATGGAAGGAAGCGAAATCAATTGCCGACGGACCATCCATCTTGAAGTACGTGCGTGAGACGGCACAAGAAAATGGTATTGACAAAAATATCCGTTTTCATCATCAGGTCAAGACAGCATCATGGTCAAGTGAGACCGCAACATGGACCGTTACGGTTGTCCGCCAAGACACCAATGAAACACTCGTCTACACATGCAACTTTTTATCGATGTGCGC
>CALGTP010000479.1 GCA_937902105.1 uncultured Actinomycetes bacterium | reverse complement strand
CCAGCAAACAGTTCAAGATAAACACGTTTGCGATCATGGGTAGCATTACGAAGAGCTCGCCTAAAGTGGGCATGTAATCTAGCAGCAACACCAATATTGGATTCCTTGCTGCCAACCTTGTTGTTGATGGTCTGGCAGGCAAGGGAAATGTTTTTCCGAGTGGTATTGTTTTCAACCAGGAAATGATGCTTCTTGCTGTTACCGTTGTGACTACTGTTATTGTTAGTGTGTGTTTTTCCATGAGAAAAAAGAGGCTTCAAGGAGGGCTCAGAGGTGCCAAGGCCCCGCTCAGCAGTTCCGGCAAGCGCTGCAGGACACGGCTTCCGAAAGCCAACACCAGCGGAGGAACGCGGCTCGTCTCCGACTGTAGTCGTGCTTCCTTTCCGTAGCGTCTCACAGACGAGTCGCTCGCCCAACGACCTCTCTTCTTGACTTCCTCGACAGGCCGCCGGCGACCAAGCAGGTCGGTGCTCGCCCCCCCGTGTCTCAGGGAGTACAAGCAAAGGCCCAAGAAGCTGATGTTCAGGGCGAGGACGGCGGCCGCGAAAAGCTCCTTGTACTCCAGGTAAGAGTGGCGCCAGAGGCTCTCGTCTGGCAGCCGGTTGTACTGTAGGGCAGACAGGACCGAGTGCATCCAGGGGTCTGAATCCAGCACCACAGTCTCGTCGAAAAGGTTGGTTTTTCCGGGCTTCAGCTCCTCGGTGGGATTCAGCAGGATGGCCCAATGATGGCCAGCCAGCCGAGAGCCAGCCACCGGAGGAATCAGCTGCTTCACCGTCAGCTCCGATTCTCCCGGGCGAAGGTAGGCCACGAAGGACAGGAAGATCCGGAAGGCCATGTCCCGTCTCCCGTTCCAAATCATGAAACCTACGATGGCTCCCATCACCTCCAGCGGCATCGGCAGGCGTTGAAGCGCCGGTGCGGCAAGCCCCCAGCCCTTGAGAGCCCGAAGTGACCGAGGGATCGCAAAAGGCCCCGACCGTGACACTTCCGCCAAGAAGAACTTTATTGCTGCCACTGTCCTGATTCCATCGTCCTTCCCGCCACCGGAGAAGAAGAGGGAGTCCAGAAACTCCAGCAGCACCAGGTCCAACTGCGGCGCTGTCGACCACGACAGAATGTTGAGGCGACAAAAGGTCACGAAGTTCTCGAGGCGGTGTCGGTAGTCCTTGATGGTAGGCTGCCGCACCGAGCGCGTCTCCAGGTATGAAAGCCCCGCGAGGCTCAGGAATCCCTCTGCTGTGGCCAGCCTGCGAAGGCCAGTCGTCTGCCGAGCCTGCACCCGTGCCTCGCTCACCTCGGAGAGAACGATCCCCGCCCGCTGCAGGAAGCGCTCCTTTGGGGCTGCCAGACTGGATTGGCTCAGCAAGCCCAGGAGGAGGACTGATGCGACATGGCGCAGCAACATGAAGGTTATGGATTGCGGTTGGTGGGATCAGGGAAGTGTGGGCAGGTGCCACCCCTTTCCACCAGCAAGATAGCTTCTTCGACTCCCAGAGCCCAAAAGCTCGTGATGGAGGATCTGCAATGTTAACTTCAGAAGGAAACCACCGCGAAACCAAGCGGGAGTCTGAAGCAAGTGAAAGTGCTGCTATCTTGCGCATGGATCCTTTAAGC
Source organism: uncultured Actinomycetes bacterium (assembly GCA_937902105.1). Taxonomy (GTDB): domain Bacteria; phylum Actinomycetota; class Acidimicrobiia; order Acidimicrobiales; family Ilumatobacteraceae; genus Casp-actino8. Next base: position 1,771 of record CALGTP010000479.1, on the reverse strand, counting down.
AAGGCTGACTGCGCTCGGCCTTTGCAAACACTGAGTACTACAGGTAAGTTGTCACCGAGGTTCAAGCAACGTTTGCCAAAACTGCTCTTACTGCGAAGGTGATACTCGTATGCAGCAACAAAACCAATGCCCTCACCTTGAAGAATGTTGGTCTGCTTAGCAAAGGGATAAGAAATTGAAGTCTTCCAAAGATGTGCAGAAAGGAAACTACTGGGAATCTCTTTAAAGTTGAAATCTTCAGTGTAGTCTGCTGGTGAGTTCGCGGTGCGCACGTCATCATACGGAAAAATAAGGCTGTAATCTGACAAGGCAGTGTAATCGCAATCATCAACTCCAGAAGCAAAGGCATGAGACCTAGCTTTAGTAGCTGCTTCAGAACGAAAACGCCAACGTTCATTCAAACGCCCAAGGTAACCAGTTTCATGTGTGTGTGCACGCCTATAGCAAACGCCAACACCATATGGGCTAGCGTCTGAACAAGTGACAAGCGAACTCCAATCTGCAGCCAAATTGGAAGAAAAGAGAGGTAGCAAAGCACATAACTGTTTCAGCTCTCTGCGAACTGACGGCCACAATCTTGATAAAGTGTCTGTATTGAAATGAGCGAACCGGTAGGATGCGCTCAGGATAGCTAGTCCTTCCCTCCGGCAAAGCATCGCCCAGGTGAGGTGGCCTAGCAAGACTTCCAACATGCGACCCGTACAATGATTTCTGTGGAGTAACTCGTGCAAAGCAGCTCGGAGTTTGAGTAATCGGCTGGTTTTGATTGACACTCTCTTGGTGATTCCATTCAAGGACAAACCGGTGAACTCGATTTGGGTACCGGCCTTCTCCTCCTCATGAACGGACAGGCCCCAGCTCCGCAGCGTAGCGGCGACGCCCTCGGCCTGCTGTTGGACAAGAAGTTCGTTATGACCACACACCAGATAGTTGTCAACATAACCAGCAGCTGCAATGTCATCAATCTTCTGAAGGCATACAGGAGCTTGCTTGTCAGCAATCTGAAAATGTGGGAGAACACCGGAAGTGGTTATGGCATGATTCATAACGAGTTGGCAAAGGTGAAGGGCCCAAGACCAACCCATGGGAAGCACGGTAAGATAAGGCAGCAGAGGAGTCGATCTAGGAATTTCAACCCCATTAAGTCTGATCACACCAACATCGGAAGCACAAACTTCAGGAAGGGTGAACAGCTCAGCCAAGCCTGGCGGCAGCCCGAGAGTGTAGAAGGCGTTGGCGAGGTCTCCACTGGCGAAGAAGAGCGGCGCGTCACCTCTGCATTCTGTGTGGCTGAAGGCTGCTGCACTTGGAAGTCTGGTAGCAGGTGGTTTGTTGAACATCAAGTTGATTAATCGCGTATCAAAGATAAGACGCAGTGTGCCGTCTTTCTTAGTGACGAAAAATATGCCAAGCCTGCTTCTCTCTGAACCTGCAACACGAAATTGTAACATCTTCCGATTGTTGAGTTGCTGAAGAAACTGCTTGTAAGCTGACTTGTTGTTCTTGAGAATAGGGTCAATGTAAACTTGCTTGAAATCTGACTCACGCACGTCCTGCTGAAAGGCCTCGTCTGACTTCAGCATGTGCGAATCCCAATTCCCCAGCCATTCTCTGTCGGCAGGCGGAAGGATCGAAGACAACGCCACGGGTGTCGATCCAACTTCCGGCCAGGACACCCTGTCCTTGGCGTAGGGCTGAACATCGCTCCGGCCATGGTCATAGACGGAGGATGAAGCAAGGAGACCTCGGAGAGCACCTACACACGGAGGGG
>CALGTP010000478.1 GCA_937902105.1 uncultured Actinomycetes bacterium | reverse complement strand
GTGGGTATGGTGGCTGCAGCGTGTTCCGTAGGGGGGGCTGTCGCGGCTGGGGGGGGATGGGTGGCGTCGGCGTCGGCGCCGATGGTCGCACTCGGGAGGTCAGCGGCGTCGAGGGCCGCACTCGGGAGGCCAGAGGGGGCACCGTCGTCGTCATCAACGCTCAACGCGTCGAAAGTGCCGGGGGCCGGCGTATCCGGCGCAGTTTTCTTTCCTCTGCCGCTGCCTCGTAGGCGTAGCGATGGCGTGGCGGGTTGCGTGGCCGGCGTTAGTAACGTGGGGGGTGTTTGAGTGATCACGGAGTGCTTTCCTCGAGGCGTCTTGACACCGTGCTGCCTTCCAGTCGGTGTTGGTGGCATGCTGTGGATCCGTTGCCTGAAGTTCTCGATGCCGTTGTTGCCTATCCATCCGGTATCGTCCTCATACAGTTGGGGATGGGGCCATGGGCACGGTTCAAGGAGGTTAGGATCACTCGGTACGGGACCTAAGGGGGGCCACGTGGCTGGGCGATACTTGGCGAGGCGCGCGGAGGGGAGTTGCTCGATGGCAGCTCCAGTTGCGGCAGCACACGCACATACAGGCATACCGCTATGGTAATGCGTTGGTACGTTGGTAATGGCGTCGTCGGGCACACTCTCGCTACTCTCTCCCGATGGTTTCTTGTCGAGGCGGCGATTAAGGTAATTCGGTGGTGGCGCGCCGAACGGGCGCGTCTCTTGCCCATAGGCAAGGTCGGCATCGTCATCGAAGAGTGGATCGTCATCTCCTTCTTCTCCTTCCTTCTCTTCTTCCTCATCCTCGTCCTTGGCGCGGTCTCCGTCGTCACCGTTGGTGTGCATCGGCTTGTCGAGGGTGACAAAGCACTGCATGCCATGGACGTAGAAGGGTAGGGGTTGAAGTTCGGTCTCGTCGTCAGGGAGATGGTGCTCGACGCCGTCGGGGCCCTTGGCGTTGATATGGATGAGGATCTGATTTCCTTTCTTCGCCCGGGCGCGCCGGTCCTGCTGATGCCAAAAGTCGGTGAACGGTGGCATTGTGCGAAGATGACTCGCAAGGTGATCGAAGGTGACTCGGTGGAGGTCGGCTGTCGTAGCGTCGGCGGGGAGGAGGAAATACTCGTCGGCCTCGGGGGGAAGGCGGCAATTCGCCTCATGGGCGTCGTGGGTGAGGGCGGGTGAGGGGCGGATGCGCACAAGCGTCTGTTTGTAGGATACCTCGGCGGTGATGTGCATCCCAAAGGTGTAGTTGGGATCGGCGGCGATGGGTCCATAACGTGGCAGAGGGAGTGGTAGTCGGTCCACAGTCGTCAGGTCGTGGACGGACATGTACACGTTCTCACGCACCGTGCGTGACGTGTTACCGTGTCGTAAGATGGTGGCTGGGTGAGGCATACACCCACCGAAGTCCTTGCGGATGGCGTAGAGAAGCGTAGACCACTGGCCGAAACCGCTATACTCAAAAGGTGGAATGAGTCGTAGGCTCCCCACACGGTCGAGGAATATTGAAGTGTGCGCAGTAGGCCAAGAGACGTAGGGCTGTCCTTTCTCCGATATGATCCGCTGGTGGAGGCAGTGGGTAGCATCCATGCCGACAAGTAGGGTGGCGTTTGGGTCTCTGCTCCGGCAGACCAGGGCGCTGACGGCGTAGAATCCAGGATATGGGGCGAATCGGAGTGCGACGAGGATGGTGCCGACCACCTCTCGACCTTGGATACGCCAGCCATCCTTTGGCAGCATGCCCCGATTGTGATCGTCCTTTCCCTTGCGCTTCGTGGGATCGATGTGCTGGAGCCAATCGGGGGCGTACTTCACTATCCAATGATAGTCGAGAACAGTCGTTGAGTGGGTCTTCCCATCGTGGCCGAAGGTCTGTTCGCCCTCGCTGGTCCACAGCCGATGGACGGCGAGCGTATTTGGGCTCGCCCAGTGGAATCGACCATCTGGAGGTGCGAGGATGTTCAGTGGCGATAACAGCGACGGTCGAACATTTGGAAGAAGGGAGACGGTGATATGTTCGATGCGGCGGTGACATTCGGGGTTGAAGTAGCCATTATCATACTTCAGCTGCTTTGGGCGCATAAAGAAGTCCTTGGCGCACCTCTCAAGGTGCAGCTCGTAGAGGGCAGGTCGTAGGAGCCTGCGTGTTGCGTGAGATGCATCGCAGAGGTTGTGCGCATCATCGTATCCGAGGTGGCGGAGGATGGTGGGAAGGGTATCGACAGGCAGGTCGTGGATCTCTAGAGTACGCCGTGGTTCAGCCGATCCGCCAGTCACGTGAGTTAGTGCCATCAGCTCGCGCTCGCTGTATCGGTAATGCCAGGGCTGCCAATAGCCGTCGAAGCAGCGGCAACTGTGGTAATTGCGATCACAGAGGCACGAGGGTTGGCCGCCAGGGATTACTGGATTCGCTTCTGCGAAGCGACTGATCGTACCCGAAGCAGTCAAGTGGTAGGCGGTGGCAGCACCAACGGTACATGTGAGGCATGTGCATCGACTGTGGTGTGGCGATAAGTCTCCACCACGGTAGACTGCCTGGAAGATGTCGAGTCGATGACTGGGGTACCACGATGACGAGTGCTCACTGACTTCAGTGTCGAATGAGGTGAGGAAGTGCACGGGCGTTCGAATACGTAGACACCACACCAGGTCGCTGATGGCGCTGACCTCGTGGACCGGGTCGTGAAGATCCTCTTCTGCGATCGGCCTCCACCACACCTTGCCCATGAAGTCCTCACTGACGTCGGGCATGGCGATCAAGTCCCTGGAGGCGATCAAGTCGTGAATGGCTCGAAACGAGCCCTGTCTGACAAATGGAACGAAGTCCATTATGTCATAGAAGTCGTTTTGCCAATCGCCTGCTGTCGGTAAGCTGAGTACCACTCCGACTCGGCTCATGTGTTTATCATCGCGCGATATCTTCGCGATCGTCGGCGAAGTGAGCACGAGGCGCAGGAACAGTGACCTTTCTGCTGCTATCTGGCTGCCAATCACAATGAGAGCTCGCTCCGCTTGGAGTGCGATGACGAGCCGTTTATCCATGCGGTTCTTCCCATCCCGGCCTACATGGTGGGGGTTAGGTGGGCCAATGGTGGTCGATATTATCACAAACGATCGGACGTTGTCGACGAGCCAGCGGTCCAACTCCCGTTCATCAATCGTATGGTAAATACCAGCAGCATGGCCGGCACTGATGAATGGCCTGGGTGTTCCGAAGCTGGGCTCGTAGCCTCCCCATCGCCACCAACCGTCGTTCGGGCCCGTTGTCTGCCAATACTCGGATCGCCGCATGATACCGCCGAGGACGGATTCTCGGTGAGCCAGCGCGAGGAGGATCATGCAATAGATCCTGAACGACGCGTATTCGAGGCGGGCACTGTACGTTGACCCGAAGCCTTGGATACGCCAACCTCCAGTTGGCAGCATGGTCCAGCCATGGCCGCCGCCCACAAATTCCTGGATATCGATGAGATTGGTAGGTTGTACGGAATCGCATTCAAGGGCGAACAGTTGACCCTTGCATCCGAACCTAACCATGGTCGGGGTTCGCGGGTCCTG
>CALGTP010000477.1 GCA_937902105.1 uncultured Actinomycetes bacterium | reverse complement strand
CGCAAAACACAAACACATAACACATAACACAAACACATAACACAAACGCATAACACAAACACAAACGCATAACACAAACCTATAAACACATATCTCAAACATATGTTAATCACATGTGTCTCCGATTGCCCTAAGTACATTTAGTTTCAGACCACTGCTTTTTAGACGTGTCTCCGATTGCCCTAAGTACATTTAGTTTCAGACCACTGATTTTCACACCGCCGTTTACAGTGCCTAGGGATTACGGTTTGAGGTCAGGCACGATCCCTATCCGCTGATTCCTGACCATGTCCACCTCCTCAGTGTCCAACTCTTCGAAGGCAGCTAGGGGACGACCCGAACTACCCACCCCTGAGGACATCGTGAAGTTTGCTCTCCCTGTGGCCTACCGCGTCAAGTACTGCGTGCTATGTGACTCGGGGTCGCTCGACTCCGCGGTATTTCCCGGCCATGCTGATTGCGCAGCGTGGGACCCTTTGGTGGCATGGGGCAACGGTAAAAAACTGACACCCGCAGGTGTCCTGTGCAGGGTGTGCAAGTACGTATTTGTGCACGGTGGGTTCAACATGGAGTACCAGTCCGTGCCAACTTATTCCAAAGCCATTGCCAAGAACCCTGCGCTCAACCATGAGTTCATTGCTGCGTGTGACAAGTACAAGAGGATGAAGATGGACAATCCCGGAATGGTTCTTCGTGGTAAAGATGACTTGGTGCCGGCTCGTATCTTGGAGTTGTCCAACATCCAAGAAGATGAGATGGAAGGTGAAAAGGAATTCTTCTGCCGCCTCGACGCCTACACCAAAAAATTTGGTCTTCCCCCAAAGGATCAGATCGTGTCTCACCTGTCTTGATCGTTCGGCGTGATGCTTTGGTATTGTGTGGTTTTAGTAGATGTGTAATCCCACCTCGTTGGCCCATCACTTGTTGATCCCAGTTCAGGTGACCAAGACATTCCGCGGTAAAACCATGCAAGGGGTCATGGTAATCAAGGAGGATGACGAAGGCATGTTTGCCTGCAACAAGCGCCAGAAACAACAGGTATGCCTTACTACACAGCTGACAGACCAGATCGAGCTCCGCGAGAACCAGGCCGAGACGATGTTCAATAGTGCGTACCAGCAGCTTCTTTCATCCGCATCGACTGACTTCGACATGGTGATGTGCAGTCTCGGATCAGACTCATCTAATTCTTCCACCTTGGTGGTCAGGCCAGGTATGATTCCAATGCCCTACCTGTGTGTGCGAAATTATGACTTGATGATTTCTGTTTATACCTTCCCTGCAGGTCAAAATCTGGAAGTGCGAATGTGTTGATCGACACACCGACTGGTGCTGCTGAATGTCTTGCCACTGGCGACCTTGATGACCATGACTATGATGACATCACTTCGATGTCAAACCTACAGCTCGCGTTTGGGGCTTCACACGACAAGTCCAAACCTAAAGCCAAAGCCAAGCCTCAGCCCAAGGCTGGCTCCAAGGGCAATGTGTCGTCAGGTGCCACCAGCTCAACCAAGCGCGGTACTGCACAGATGTCCCTGCCTTGCGCCACTGCCCATGGCAATCCGCGTGATGCTGCCATCAGCCTTGCGAGCATGAAGTCTGACGTGAGCGCTGGTGCTGCTCATGTTGCAGAACCTGCCACAGACGTGGTCAAGAAGGGTCGGATCAGTGCTCAAGATGTGGCCCACCTGGATGATCACTTTCTCATCGAGGTTAAACAGTCCATGCTCCAGCTTTGTGACGCAAAAGGCATGCCGAACACAAAGGAAGAAGACCTCATCCTGTTTGCAAAACATCGACTCCAAGCTGCTGCCGAACTCCTGGTCAAGCTGGGCTCCAAGATTGGATCAATGAAGCGTCGTAAGACTACCAACCACACCGACCATTTGAATGAACTCAACGACATCAGCTGCATGGCTTCCCAATTCCAAGGGTTTTTCCACGAGCTGTCAAGTGCAACACCCAATGCCGAGCTGTTGGAGAAAGGGCTTACGTATGCAACTCGTGCAAGCTATGCGGTTACAGGGTTGGTAAAGTCCAAGCTAACAAAGGCTCAGGTGTTTGATGCTTTGAAGTTTAACAGGTACGAAGAAGTTGCAGATCGTATATTTGATGCTGGTATGGATATTGACGACTCATCCTCGCACGTGGCCTTGATGATGGAACAAATCTTCCAACGTATGCTTCGGGCGTTGCCTTCCGCCCAGGCTGTGATTTGACATTCACATATTGATGTTGCACCTATGAAGTCCAATGTTCAATTGTGTGTGTGTTGTGTGTTCTGGTTTTCAAATGATGCGCTTGAACGTGTGTGTCCTTCAAACACCTAGTGCTGCTGTTGATGTGTTTGTAGCCACGCAGGTTCGATTGGATGCACCAGGCGTTGTCAATCTGAGGAATTTGGTGGCCGCTTTGCTGGGCAGAGACGCCTGCTGTATGTCAGGGACCAGCTTGGACTCTCAGCTCACGACTGTGTCAACCATATTGGCAGCATCCGATAGTTCGACCATACCAGCCGATGTTCTGAGCGCAGTCGAAACTGTTAGGTCTTTTCAGCAGACAATGACCCTGAAGATCTATGCTGCTATCAATTTCTTGCCTCAGGGTGGCCTATTGCGACAAACTTAGTCGCAAGTCGAACGCCATGCGTTTTGCATTTGTATTTCTTAGCGTCTTGGTTTTAGTTGTCATTTTGTGATTCCCACCCTCCTGGGTTAATAATTTTATGAGCCAAGGCTTGAGGAGGCAGAGGCAATTGCCAAGAAACGTGATGCTTCATGTGCAGGGCTAGGGAAACTTGCTGAGCTCAAGAAACTGGCAGATGACTGTGTTGGATGCGACGACAAGTTCGCAGCTGGTAAGGCTGCAGAGCTTAACGACAAAATCACTGAGATCATTCCTGATTTGAAAACAAGACCGGAATCACAATGCCATCTCATCAAACTACAGCACACGACTACTACCTTGATCACAAGGGCATTGAATTTCCATGTCGTTCATGAGCTCTCCTCCCACCTCGGCAATATCGTGGCCCTCTCTCAGAGCAAATTGTCTTGTTCATCAGCCCCCGCATGGGACATCCTTAAGTTGAAGAGCCTGATTGGTGAATTAGTTCAACTAGTTCCATCTGATGTCTCTGGCGAAGCTTCCGACTCCTTGGACGGTTCCAATACACAGGACAAATCGTTCATCTTCAGGCAGGGTGATGTTTGTTTTTGCACAACATCATTTAGTTCATATTGGGCCAGGATTTACTGTGGTAGGGACTGTGTGATTTTAACAATTTTGTGGCTGGCAGGGTCCACAGTGCTATGCATAAGTGCTCCGAAGCGCTGAACATTTCGAACGGCTTGGTGACGAAGGATGAGAAGGATGCGACGGAGGAGGGCGATGATGGCCTCAAGCGGCTGACCTTGTTAGACGCACAGCAGTGCATGCAGTTGTGGTCCAATGTTCATGACGACCTGGTGCAACTCTTTACGTGTGAGACGACTGTGGCTGCAGCTCTGAAGTTCAAGGATTATGTTTTCGGCGTCATGCAGGCTGGTTTCCACGAGAAGTCTGACAACTTGAGGATTGTTATTGCTGACCAGTTGCGTACTTGCCTAGACTCAAGTGATCCAACAGCTCACTGCTGGCAGTCAAGCCACTCCGAGGAGCTACTTCGACTCTCTACGGCAGAAGTCTTTACCGCGACTGATGCTGCTAGCATGAAGCGACTAGCCGAAGCATCAGATAACTTCATCAAACTTGCCGGGTCTGGTCTTGTCTACCTGGCAGGCAAAGATGGCATGAAACTTTCGAGCAAGCCCTCTCCAGAGTGCAAGGCTATACTTGCACGTTTGAGGGATATCAAGGCATGCATTGGTTACATCAACAAGGTCGGCGTTGATGAGTTCATTGTCATACTGATGACTGCGGGCCTCGAGGATGAGAGGGGTGCCATGCTTCGCTCGGCTGCGCTTTCAGTCCTCAATATGTATGATGGTTGGGCCCCATCCTTACAATCAGTTGCTGTGTTCAATCACCGTCATGATAGCATGTAGGTGCACCGAGAATACAGATTGTACTACTGGATAGGGTTGTGATCTAGACATATACAGATATACATGACATGGACATATCGAATCCTATCATATCCTTAAGACATGTTCTATGTGACTGCGCTCCAGTGAACTACCTTGACTTTCGCCATCCCTTGTTTGCCAGTCGGGCTAGTCATTTCCACTTAATCGTTACCAATCGAATTGTTACTAGGCCAACTCAATCATTATCATCACTTGTCATTTAATCATTTATCACTGAATCCACATAGAACATTACACCACTTATTGACTGTCACTTAGGCCGAAGAGCTCAGGGCAGGGCTGACGAACTCCATCGACACTGCAGCGGTCACGATCACGGCAATGAAGCTCCCTGAGTACTCCGAGGGCACGGTCGATATCTACTTGACGGCAGTGAGTATGAATGTGATTTCGCCTGCTGTTGCAAAGCTCAAGGCTTTCATCGAAGGGGCAGAGGTGTGTTCACAGCTAGCATGCGTTGCTGTTTACATTGACGATGCGTCTAAGGTGCTGGTGCAGGGTCGTGTTTACATGTTCAACTGCACTGTGGCAGTCATCCTCCAGTCCAAAACCTGGAGTGTTGTCAACATCAAATCAATGAAAACAAACCCACGTGTCAGGGAGATTGTTACCAACTTAGAGAACACCCTGAAACTGGTGGAGTCAGCCCACGGTGTCAACTTGGATCCATCACTGATGACAATGGCCAATAACAACCTGAATCTGAAGAAACTTGAAGTTTAAGGACCAGTGTGATAGTCGTCTTAGTTTCTGGACTGACTCTTGTTGTGTAGATGGGTGTGTTTGTAATAATTAATAACTCGTTGTTGCTGCTTTCTCATGGATTCTATCACTGCTTTCACATGCAACCACTTGTATGTCAGTCCCAGGAACCGTACGACTTCATAAGAGCAACGCTTTCGTAAGAGTACATTTGCACTCAATGTTGATTTTTCCGACCATGGTTTATGTCCAGGTCCATGGGCATATTTCACTGAAATTGCTAACACCACCAGTGTGTGTGCGTGCTACAACATGTCGAGCAAAAATGAGTTTGAACGTGTTCGAGCAAATCAGTGTGTCCACACACATGCCATCAAATTTGTAATTATTGATGTACCGAGTTTTGTGTGTCACACTTTCAATTGGTACGGAACGCTTGGTTTTTCATCCCTGTGGATAGATGCACTGGTTCCAGTGGTCTCTACTGTTGCATTGCACCTTAGCTTCAACATGTTGACACATTGGGTGACATGTATTGTAGCAGTGTACAGTGTACAGTCAACAGTACCAGTGCAGCAGCATGCAGCATATAATATCATATACAGCATATACATATACATCGTAAGCGCATGAGTGTCTTAAATTGTAAACAGTGTCGCGCTATGGTGTGGGATGGAAAGGGTACATGAAATATAATACTGGTGGCACATGATATGATAACAAACAAGAAATCGGATTAGGTCACATGGCTAACTCATTATTGTTTTACCCGCACGGTCTCATATGATTATTTGTTATATCCACCTTTTCCGGAACATGCCGATCTACAAGCAATGGATGCACTACATGTTTCTAGTACGGTTCGCACTACCTAGACTAGCACGTATGAAAACATGTAACAAACATAACAAGTTTGTATTTTAGTTGTATCTAACACGGGGTGTTTTCAATCAGCGTTGACACGTGACAACCAGAATTGCCAGGCGCACATGCCCAGGTACGTGTGCAAGAGGAGCAGATACTTCACAGGCTGTGATGTGTTAGGAAACGTGTTTGTTAGGTATGTGTTGGTATATACTGTAGACATGCCATATTATTATCAATGGTGCGTACATAACCCCACCGCCAGTGCTCGCCTGTGGCATTTGCAGCAGCAAGTGTGCGGCTATGTAGTTAGCTAGTATCGTGCGATCTGTGGCTGACACCATGCCCCCGGCAGCTAAGCCTACTAAAGGTGCAACGCCGACCAGCCGTGGTCGGTCAAATGCACCAGCGCCAGCCACTGGAGGCACAGACCAGCCAACTGGCACGGTGCAGGCACCTAAATCCACAGCCAAGGCCAAACCTAACGCTGGAGCTGTCAAGCCTAAGAGTAAGGCGAAGGCTAAGACGCAAGCGCCTGAAGTGGATAACACAGCGACATCGTCGACCTCTGCGCCGAAGCGACCAGCTGAGAAGAAGCTGAGGACTTCGGAGGCTAATCCGTTTGATCTCCCACCACCTCGTGGCCAACTGGATTTGTTTACCACATGCAAGCTTCCCAAACCGAGCGCTGCCGGTTCTGGAGGCGCTGCAGCCA
>CALGTP010000476.1 GCA_937902105.1 uncultured Actinomycetes bacterium | reverse complement strand
GTCAAGCCACGCCAGTTCTTGGCCGCCTACATGCGCGCCATGGCACCTAAATTGGCACCCAAAATCGACCTCTTCCACATGGGTGTCATCAAAGCCAATGTTGCCGATGCCCTTGCTGAACTTGTGGATGAGTTGCCACGTATCGGGCGCATTAGTTTTCGTCACTTGACCGCCGATCTCGTCGATCGCATTGAAGTGATCGTGCGCTTCCTGGCTTTGCTCGAACTTTTCAAGCAAGGTTTCGTGGAGTTGCAGCAAAATGAAAAGTTTGGCGATATTGAGATTGTCTGGTTGAGTGACAGCGAATCAGCTATGGCTGGTTCAATGACTATTGATGATTATGAAGGTTGATGTTCAGGCGAAATTGAAGCAGCGCACTCATGAGTGCGACCTAATGAAGAATGTGAAGAGATAATGAGCGAAGAATTAACAGTTGAGACGGAAGTTGCCACACCCATTGACGCAGATCTCGTGCGCGCTCTGGAGGCAATTATTTTAGTTGCCACCGATCCTGTGCCTGTTGATCTTCTGGCGCAGATTCTTGGACATCCAGAAGCAGTCGTGGAAAGTCTCTGTGCTTCATTGGCTGCGGCTTACGAAGAAGCAGGTCATGGTTTTCAACTCGTTCGAGTCGCAGGTGGTTTTCGCTATCAGTCCCATCCCGATGTGTCGGTCTACGTGGAACGCTTCATCCTTGATGGTCAAAAAGCGCGACTCTCTGGTGCGGCTCTAGAAACATTGGCGATTGTGGCTTATAAGCAACCCATTTCACGCGCCCAAATCGCTTCCATTCGTGGAGTTGATCCCGACGGCGTACTGCGCACACTGCAGGGACGTGGGTATATCGATCAAGTGGGGCGCGACCCGGGTCCAGGTCAAGCAGTGATGTGGGGAACGACGCCTGCATTCTTGGAAAAGTTGGGCATTAACTCGGTGAGTGATTTGCCGCCGATTGTTGAATTCATTCCTGGTGCCGACATTGTTGAAGCCCTTGAGGTTGGTTTGCGAATCTCCAAAAATGATGATCTTGACGTCTCAACTCCCGAGCCGATATCAGCGCCTATTGAGGCAGAACATGACGAATCGGGAACCTGAGCGGCCGCTCTGGGAGCAACTGGCAGCGAAGTCAAAACTTTTGCCGCAAGGTGATCGTTTGCAAAAAGTTATGGCTCGGCACGGTTTTGGATCTCGCCGAGTGTGCGAGGATATCATCGCTGAGGGTCGAGTTTCGGTGAATGATGTCGTAGCTGAATTGGGTCGTCGTATTGACATCAGCACAGACACCGTCAAGGTTGACGGTGTTGAAATCGGACTGCAACCAGGTCTGGTGTATTACCTACTGAATAAGCCTGTAGGTGTCGTGACGACTGCCTCCGATCCACAAGGTCGACCAATTGTGATTGACCTTGTGCCCAGTGAACCGCGTGTTTTTTCAATCGGTCGCTTGGATGTTGATACAGAAGGTTTGTTGTTGCTGACAAATGATGGACAGTTGGCCAACCACATTGCGCACCCTAGTCACGGCGTGGAAAAGGAATATCTGGCAGAGGTCGCGGGCGGCGAAGTGTCGGGCGGTGCAATACGACGTTTGCGCGATGGCGTCGAACTGGAAGATGGAGTCACTGCGCCAGCCAAAGTCACTCAGCCCACCCCTGGGATCTTGCGTATCGTCATTCATGAGGGTCGTAATCGCCAAGTGCGGCGTATGTGTGAAGCCGTTGGACATCCCGTGATGCGTTTGGTGCGGACGCGCATTGGACCGTTGAGTGATAGGCGTTTGCAGCCTGGGCAATGGCGCGAACTGACCTTGCCGGAACTGCGTTTACTAACTGAGGCAGTCGCCCTTGTCGTGCAAAGATACGATCAAGAGCAATGAGTAACACAGCGGCAAGCACGAACCGGCGAGCCACAGTCGTTGGACTGGGATTGATTGGTGGATCACTATGTGTCGCCCTGCGCGAACGCGGTTGGCTGGTCTCGGGCGATGATCAAGATCCCCAGCGCGTCACCGAGGCACTTGAGCGGGGCTTAATTTCCACCGCCGGTATTGACGCAGAGTCGGAGGTGACTTTTGTTGCCGTACCCGTGACCGCAATTTCGCTGCAAGTCCAACGAGCTCTTGATGCCACTAGCGGCATCGTTACTGATGTCGGCAGCGTTAAGGCAGTGGTGACGCGAACGATTACCGATCCACGATTTATCGGCGGTCACCCGATGGCCGGCAGCGAACTTGAGGGACTTGATGGAGCCGATGGGGAACTGTTTACGGGGGCTGTGTGGGTCCTCACACCGACTCCCACGACCTCGGATGTAGCGTTCGCCACGGTGGCGAATATCGTCAACGATCTTGGCGCAGAAGTCGTCGGTCTTGATCCCGTACGCCACGATGAGTTGGTTGCCATTGTGAGCCATGTGCCGCACCTCACGGCCGCCACTTTGATGGGAGTGGCCGGGTCGCGCGCCACAGAACATGCAGCATTACTGCGTTTGGCAGCTGGTGGCTTTCGTGACATGACGCGAATCGCCTCAGGGCATCCAGCAATTTGGCTGGATATTTGCGCGGAGAATCGTCCTGCAATCATCAGCACTTTGAGTGCTTTAATTGATGGGCTGAGCGATATGAGAACAGCAGTTGACACTGGTGATCGGGCCACGATTCTGCAACGACTCACAGCGGCACGTGAATCACGCGCCAATTTACCGAGTCGAATTAAGGCTTTGGCCGATCTTTCAGAGGTACGCATTCCGATACCTGACCGACCAGGTGCCGCCGCTGAGGTGTTCACCTTGGCTGCTGAACTAGGTGTCAACATTCCCAACTTTGAAGTGGTGCACTCGGTTGAAGGAGATCGCGGTATTGCAGTTGTTTTGGTGGAGACGACAAGTGTGGAGTTATTCCGTGGCGGACTGATGGCGCGAGGTTTCAAACCCTCAGTACAGCGTTTGGATTGAAGTTCAATGAGCAAACCAATGCTTCTTGAAACGGCAACCGGACCGCTCTCAGGCGTTGTCTCCGTGCCTGGATCAAAAAGTATTGCCAATCGTGCATTGGTGTGTGCGGCGCTGGCTGATGGTCTCAGTACATTGCGCGCTGTTCCGTCGGGAGATGACACATCAGCGATGGTTGACTGTTTGCGAACTTTGGGAGTGCAGATTCAACAAGACGGCACTACTGCTGATGTCACGGGAGTGGCCGGACAACCTGTTGGTGGCGGCGTGTTGAATTCTCGCCTGGCAGGGACAACCTCGCGCTTTATGACGGCAGTGGCATCTTTGTCCGCAGTGCCTTCGCTGATCACAGGCGATGAAGCGCTGTGTCGTCGACCCATGGCGGCGCTGCATGATGCGCTCACGTCATTGGGGGCCATCGTGCGCCCAGAGTCAGTGACGGGGCATCTTCCTGTTTGGGTGAGTGGGTCAGACCTCGCAGGTGGCTCTGTTGCTATTCCCGGTGACGTCAGTAGCCAGTACGTGACAGCATTGATGCTGATCGCTCCTTACCTTGATGGCGGTCTGCAGATTCAATTGACATCGCCCTTAGTGTCACGTCCATATGTCGCCATCACTGCTTCAGTGATGAGTTCCTTCGGGGTCGGCGGAATCGCTATCTCGGACCGCAGTATCGGAGTAGAAGCGGGACGCTATGTTGGCACCGCATATGACATTGAACCCGACGCTTCATCGGCCTCATATCCATGTGCCGCCGCGGCGATTGTCGGGGGATCGGTGACGGTCATCGGATTATTGCAAGATGCTTTGCAAGGCGATGCTGATTTCGTTGAGGTTTTGATGAATATGGGATGCGCCGTCGTACACGAAGATACGCAAACCACAGTCGTGGGCGCCGATGAACTGACTGGCATCGAGGTTGATATGGGAGGTATGTCAGACCTCGTGCCCACTCTGGCTGCCGTGGCAATTTTTGCTTCAACTCCCACTCGCATCACTGGAGTCGGTTTCATTCGTCATAAAGAAAGTGATCGAATTGGGGATTTAGTTGAAGGTCTCGTCTCGCTCGGATGCGATGTCACTGAAGAGCAAGACGGTTTGTTGATTCGACCTGTCGCAGTGGAAAATTTGGTCGGAACTATGTTGAAGACTCACGATGATCATCGCTTGGCTATGGCGTGGTCGCTGGTTGCGCTGCGGGTCAGTGGGATTGTGCTTGATGAGCCCAATGTCATTTCTAAAAGTTGGCCCGAGTGGTGGGAAGTACGATCATCCTTATTGGCGACCTCTGGGCACTAATCTGATCATGCCTATGAATTCAGATGATGCCGCCTCCTCTTTGCAAAGATCTTCGGTGGCCGCTTTTGATGTGGACAAGACACTCACAATCAAAGATTGTGTCGTGCCGTTCTTACGTGAAGTTGCTGGCTGGCGCTGGTACCTTGGCCTGCTATCGCGCTCCGTTCCGTTGACGATCGCTGTCGTACGTCGTGATCGCGATAAGGTCAAAAACTTGGTCACGCAGGCGGCTCTTCGGGGTCGCTCAGCGACTCATGTGGAGATAGTGGCGCAGCGTTTTGCTGAGCGTGTCTTTCCTATGTGGCTGCGTTCAGACACCGTGGATCGTTTGCATTGGCATAAAGCTCAAGGTCACCGCGTGGTTTTAGTTTCGGCTTCCTACCGCTTATATCTCGTTCATTTGGCCGCGCATTTGGGTTGCACAGCCGTTCTAGCAACCGAATGCGAGATGACAGCAGATGGTTTGTTTACTGGTTCATTGCTCGGAGAAAATTGCCGTGGAGTAGAGAAAGAGCGTCGCTTGCGTCACTATTTTGCAACTGAAGGGCTGACAGCAGTCAACCTTTTCGCCTATGGTGACTCGAAGGGTGATGACCAAATGTTGGCAATGGCGGATCACCCTCTGCGTATTGATCATCTGCCAGTGACTGTTGCCCCTGAAATGAGCAAGCAATGAAAATGCCAGCGATCCTGCGCGAAGCACGACCCAAGCAATGGGCAAAGAATGTTTTAGT
Organism: uncultured Actinomycetes bacterium; assembly: GCA_937902105.1. GTDB lineage: Bacteria > Actinomycetota > Acidimicrobiia > Acidimicrobiales > Ilumatobacteraceae > Casp-actino8. The sequence goes on along the minus strand of CALGTP010000476.1, from coordinate 21,413 downwards.
TCTATCTGCCCCTGGGGCAGCAGGTGTCCTCAATGAATGGGGTAGCGCTTGGCGGACAATTTTGGCTTTTGTGGCGTTGTCATTGGCGGCTAGCGGCACCTATTTTTGGAATGACATTCTTGATGTCGAGGCAGATCGCTCTCACCCGCAGAAGAAATTTCGTCCCATTGCCGCAGGGCTTGTGAGTTTGCCAACAGCACGAATCGTTGGCACCGTTCTTTTAGTTGCTGGAGTCGCAGTCGGATTTGTTCCTGATTGGCGTTGTGGCGTGGCTGTGATCACCTATGTGGTGTTAACGGTGAGTTACTCAACGGTCCTTAAACACCAACCCGTTCTCGACATCATTGCCGTTGCTGCCGGGTTCGTGATTCGCGCGATTGCGGGAGCAGAAGCAGCGGGCGTGGAGATGAGTACTTGGTTTTTATTGTGCGTCAGTTTCGGAGCGCTATTCATCGTGACGGGTAAGCGCTACGCGGAAATGCGCGATATCGGTGAAGATGTGGCAAGTACCCGTGCCACATTAACCTCCTACAGTTTGGATTATTTGCGGATGGTCTTGGCAGTCAGTTTGGGAGCGACCTTAGTGTCATATTGCACCTGGGCTTTTGCGACTAAGGAGATTTCGGGTACGTCTTGGCCGTCCTATGAGTTATCCATCGTTCCGATGCTGGCAGCCCTGATGAGGTATCTTTTGGCGCTTGAGCAGGGCCATGGTGCCGCTCCCGAAGAAGTCTTCGCATCCGACCGAACATTACAGATTCTCGGTGTGATGTGGGTCGTTATTTTTGGATTAGGTGTGTACGTCGGCTGATCAGCCTTGATTGAACAGAACACAGAGATCTGCCTGAGTAGGATTTACCTGCTCATGAAATCTGACTATTCGCAATCGCGCCTGACTGGATGGGGCCTGACCTCGCCCAGCTATGCGCGCACTGCCAAAGTCTCCCATAGCGAAGTGGGTGAGCACGTCAAAGACAGCAGTGGACGAGGCATTGTGATGCGCGGTCTCGGTCGTTCGTACGGAGACGCTGCGCAGAATGCTGGTGGAACAGTTCTCACCTTGGCGGACTCTGTGGCACAAGCAGTTCTGGATACTGAGCAGGGAACATTGACCGTCGGAGCTGGCGTCAGTCTTCATGACCTACTGCAGATCATCGTGCCGCGGGGTTTTTTCATTCCAGTTTCTCCGGGAACTCGTTTCGTGACAGTGGGTGGAGCGATTGCCTCGGATATTCACGGCAAGAACCATCATCTTGAAGGCAGTTTCGGTAATCATGTGCGACGACTTTCGCTGCTTCTTGCTGATGGCACTGTGAAGGAACTTGGCCCAGATCAAGATGCTCCACTCTTTTGGGCCACCGTTGGCGGAATGGGTCTCACGGGGATCATCTTGGATGCCACATTTTCTCTGATTCGCATTGAGAGCAGTCGTTGCATTGTGAATACCGTGCGTTGTAAAAATATTGATGAACTCTTTGAGGAAATGTCTCACGGTGATGATGAGCATCGTTATTCAGTTGCCTGGGTTGATCTTTTAGCGACAGGCGCCAAACTCGGACGAAGTGTTCTGTGGCGCGGAGATCATGCCCGCCTCTCAGATCTCTCCACTAAGGATGCAATTGACCCACTGCATTACGCTCCTAAACAGATCGCCACAGTACCTGCGTTGGTGCCATCGTTTGGTTTGGTGAACTCGTGGAGTTCGGCCATATTCAATGAACTATGGCTCCGCAAAGAACCACGTCGAAAAGTAGGCACGATCAAAAATATTCCAGCGTATTTTCACCCCCTTGATGCCATCGGTTCATGGAACCGTTTATATGGTCGGGGTGGTTTTCTGCAGTATCAATTCGTCGTTCCTTTCGGCCAAGAAAAAACTCTGCGACGAATCATTGAAATGGTCGCTGTTTCAAAAACTGCCAGTCCACTTGTTGTTCTCAAGCGCTTTGGACAATCCAATCCTGGACCAATGAGTTTCCCTATTCCTGGTTGGACATTGACCGTGGATATGTCCTGTGTTGCTTCGGGGGTCAGTGAACTGCTGCATAGTCTTGACTCAATGGTCGTGGAGGCCGGCGGGCGCCATTATTTGGCTAAGGACGCGCACACGACCCCTTCAGTTATTCGACGGGGGTATCCGCGACTCGATGAATGGAAAGCTATTCAGCGTGCCGTAGACCCGAGTGGAGTATGGCAGAGCGATCTTGCTCGCCGTCTAGAACTTATATAGTCGTCACATCAAAAGGATCATCATGGAAAATGCAGTCGGTGAAGTTCAAAATGTTTTGTTACTCGGTGGTCGTAGTGAGATTGGCTTAGCGATCGTGCGCAAACTGCTCTCGCCGTCTGCGCGAGTTGTCACCTTGGCTTGCCGGCGACCCGATGAGGCGGCAGAGTTGACCCAGTCGCTGAGCCGCACCGGTTTAAGTGTTGAAGCGGTCTCCTTTGACGCTGCTGATACAGCGGGGCACAAGGGTTTCTTGGCTGATGTGGTGGCGCGTCACGGTGATATTGATGTGGCGATTTTGGCATTCGGAATTCTCGGTGATCAGCAAAACTTTGATGAGGATCCGCAATCAGCAGTCAGCGCGGTGCACACCAATTACACGGCATCGGTTTCGGCTGCACTATGTCTCGCGTCGCAATTTCGCCAGCAGGGTCACGGCAAACTGATCGTGCTCTCAAGCGTGGCAGGTGAACGGGTTCGCAAGGCTAATTTTGTTTACGGTTCAAGCAAAGCTGGCCTTGACGCTTTCTGTCAAGGCTTAGCTGATTCATTGGAGGGTTCAGGAGCAAGCGTGCTGATCGTGCGACCGGGCTTTGTGCATTCGGCCATGACAGCGGGGATGAAGCCCGCTCCATTTTCGACGACTCCTGAGGTGGTCGCGAATCTCACAGTCAAGGCTTTGAACGCTGGTCAGCGAATGGTCTGGACACCCGGAATTTTACGTTGGTTGTTTATGGTGTTGCGTCACTTACCAGGTCCGCTATGGCGTCGCTTGCCTTTGGGTTGACCTCAAGAACTGACGTGTCAATGTTGGCGTAGTCGGGATTAAATATTCCGCGACATGTAGGTGTGCAGGTGCCATCTGGGCGCGGAGTGACTGGCACTAAAACCTCGACCGCATAATCAAAGAGAGGTTGGTAGGGGGCATCGTATGGGCCAATGCCGTCGCCTGTGGAGCACTTTTGATATAGCCGAACTAAATCATGCTGATATGAACCTCTGAGACAGAAACTGTTTTCGACAACTTGGTTTGGCACGTCAGAACCGAACTTGGTGGACTCATTGGGTTCAATCCATCCTGACCAAAAACGGGTCAAGATTAACCAATCGGCGCTTTGCACATCATCGGCAAGACGTGAATCGGCTCGGTCGGCGAGACCCGGATCCATCTCAATGAAATAAGTTGCCGGAATGAGATCGGGGAAAAGATGATAAAAGAATGCATCACTATAAGAAGTGTTGCGTAGATCCACAGGGCCGACTAACAGACGCTCGCCAGGATGAGATAACTGATCGAGATCTTTGACTACTTGAAGTGATGCCGTATACGGTCTGTCGTCTCCGAGATAGAAGTATCGATCGCCGCGAGTCACTTGCAGAACTTCGGTTTTTCCTGACATGCTGCGCCACGCCAAATCGGTGTAGCTCCGCAGGGTATAAAACGGAACAAAGATCACGACAACGGCGAGGGTGATTGAAAAAGCTGTGACTAAGCGGACGGTTGGATGTGTCCGTGGGGCTCGGTGGCGAATCAATTCAATGAGAGCGATGATCAATAAAGGCCAAGAAATGCACGAGACCCACAACAAGTGAGCGCTATCTGGTCGCTGTAATGCTTGGGGTAAAAGTCCGATACCAAAAAGGGCGACGATGAAAAGTGTGACGCCGCGCTGTTGCGAGGCTGTGGAATCGGAGCGTCTGATGACCCGAAAGGCGATGACGGCTATGAGTAAAGCGATCACAGGTAACAGGAAAAACCAAACAAAAAGCTGTTGCGGCGCGCTGAGGTGCGGCACACCCCACCATGGCGCAAATTTTTCACTAATGACTTGCAATGCGCCTTGCAGATAGTGCCGATTCGGCGGACGAGGTAATTCGCGACCAGGTCTCAGGTGGATAACTGGATCCAATAACACGCCACGAATAATTGCACTAGGTCCTGCTTGAATCAGATGAATCCATAAAGACGTGAGGCCCACAGCAAAGCCACACATCACCTGGCTGACGATACGTCGTGAACGTTTCCACAGTGCCCAACCGAAAACGAGAGCCAACGCTAAAACTAAATCGGGGCGAAAGGTGAGCGCTAGCCCGGCGAGTAAACCGGCAGTGACCCAACTGCCGCGCGTGGGTAAGAGTTGATTTTGGCGGTTGATTGCCCTGGCGCAGAAAATAACTGACCATAATGCAATTCCGACACCACCGCTCCAGGCCAATGCTTGGAGGCCAATGGGTGTGAGGACAAAGATTGTGGAAATGCTTCCCACGAGGGTTGAGGCTTTCTTACCCCAAGGGCGGGTGATGACAACTAAGCCGAAGATCACCAGTAAATGTTGCGCTAACCCAAATGTTCGTTCTGACATGAGACTGACATCGAAGACGCGATACCACAATGAAAGTACATGCAGTGACCCAGGTCCGTAGAGATGCAAAAAGTCAACATTGGCAACAGCGCCTTTGATGACCCGCTCGGGAAAGACGAGCATGAATCCTTCCTCCATGGACGAGCCGATCGCACGATAGAGGGCCGGAAGAGTGATGGCAATCGTCAGCGCTACGAAACCTAACGATGCCCATGTTGCGCGAGCCTGTTTACTCACAACCGAGCGCACATGTATGGTTGCGCCTTGAACAAAGGAATTCGCTCCTGCAGTTGCAGTTTCATCATTGTGGCGGGGACTGCGTGGCGTATAGCGGGCGCGTAAACGCTGCAGTAACGGGTAACCGCCTACGGCAGCGAGCACGCACAAGGCTGGTTCGGCGGGGACGCGAAAACGAGTGGTGCCATAGGCATACATCGCGGTGAGAGTGACATTGATGAACAGTGCTCCAAGAGGTAGCAGACCTGCCTTTCGACGGCGGATGAGAACGGCGCCATAGATGGAAGATGCGGCTAGGACGTAGTACATCAACAGTCCAGCGCGGGCAGCATTTTTATTACGGCCCTCAATGGGAGCGAACTCGGTGTTTTGCCATGGGCGGAATAATTCCCATTGGCGACCAACTCTGGCGGCAACAACTTTAGGTAATTCGGAGATGTGTTTGGAGGCGTAGTCAAAACCCTGACCCCGCCAAAAGAGGGATTTTTGTGCTTCGTCACCGGTGGCATCAATACCTTGAGACCGCAGATCTTCTTGGCAGGCGAAGGACCAAAAGCCAATGAATTTTCCGCTGTAGGCGGGATCGCAATTGGCATAGACGAAGAGTTCATTGCCATTAGTTGAAAGCGGAACGAGAACTTCGAATGATCGTGCATTGCGCAGAGTCCACGGAGTCAGCACCAGGATGCAAGCCATGCCAGCAAGAGCGATGTGCTTGAGCCGCGTGCGCCATGAAAGATCGCCCGAACAAAGAATCCAAGGCACGACGAGCAACACGGAGAGCAGCAGTCCTTCGCCACGGGTGAGGGCTGCTAGACCTACGAGCAGACCCATTGCCGCGGCCCACTTGAAGGTCGGCTTGCCTTTCCAGCGGTAGGCGGCGTACACCGTGGCAGTCGTGCACAAGGCCATCAGCCCCTCGGGGAACATCACTCCATCGACGATCCACAAGTTGGGGTAGATGGCCGCTAAGAACATCGCCAGAATTGTGATGCGCTGCACCGATTGGCGTGGAGCGACTTGATGGGCCACGAGTCCGATCATCGCCACGAGGGCGGTGCCGATGATCAGCGAGAAGATCTTGTGATCAAAGTATGTCGTCCCACCAAGTCGTGAAATGAAGGAGAGTACAAGTGGATAGAGCGGTCCGTGAAGGGCGCTAGGTCGCCAATTTTGAAAAGCAATAAAATTTAATGGCTCAGGGAATCCGTGACCAGTGGCGAGAAAGTTCGCCGTTGAATGGTAGAAAAGCGGATCTCCTCCGTCTGTTCGAGTAGGTGCAACAGCGAGAAGTGTGCCTAATCGAACGACGAAGGACAATGACAGCATGGCCACGAAACTGCTGCGATAAGAGGGCAGAACCCAACGCTTTTTGTTGATCGTTAGACAAAGTTGGGTGACACCAAGAAAAATCAGGTAACCCAAAGTGATGGCCGTGAGCGCGGCCCACAAAAAAGTCGTGAGTAATGGACCGATGAGGGTAACGACATTGCCCGAGCGGTTGTAGGAAACGCGTTCAACATGTTGGCGAGCAATCAGATCAAGACTTTGACGACTAAAGAGAAATAAGCCTGGAGCGCAATAGGCAAGACAGTTAATAAGTCGTCGAGTGTTGGGGGATTCGTTAGAGAAGGGAAATGGCAATTCCAGGCTCGGCTGGCGGGACGCAACATGTGCAACAACAAGAAGTGCACAGGTAACGATGAGTGCTGGGGCGAGATATGGACCCAAGAGAGTTTGGCTGCGGATAAGAAAAAGTCCAGATACAAGCAATCGGCTGGGATCCTTTGCGCCTCCAGTATTGAGGGCGACGCTGGCGAGAAGCGTGGACCACCACAATGTGTAAGAAGTCAGTACGACAATCAGGAGGCCTCGGCGGGCACCTGATGTACGAGAGAAAGAAGAGATAGTTCTGTGTCCGATGAGAACTAAGGAACAGGTGATCACCAGCCATAACAGAATGTCTAACCATCTCTCGGCGTGCGACCCTTCGTTGAGGCGACTCGTGAGCAGCGCAAGTCGCAAGAAGCAGGCGCTTGCGAGAACAGCGCCTGGTCGACGAATGCGGTGAAAGAGTTCGGACATAGGAATGTGGCAATAATAGGCGGACACACCGCTCTGCTGGTGCTCTATCGCCCGAATCAACGATGGCACGCGCAAGGAGTCCGCAATGGTACTTTTGAGACGTCGTGGATGTTCCTCTCTCACCCTCTTTGCCTGTCGCAAAATCGCGGCGCGGTCCTTTTTTGCTCGTTGTAGCGATCTTTGCGGTAGTGCTGTATTGGTGGTGGCCGGGCTTAGCAGGGGCGGGTGATCCTGATACTGACCCAGATGTTTTAGTGATCGCTAATGGTGCTATCGCTGATGCTCGCGAGGTGGTCAGTAGGCGACTACGCGAAGAGGGCTTTACTGTCGGCTGGAATACACCCCGAGGTGCATGGTGCGATATGAGGAGCGAAATTGACGCACTCAATCTGAATCCGAGTAAGGCAGTGGTGATCTTTCTTGATCCGCTGACATCTGCGTCAAACTGCGATCTCGGCGATGAAGTTTTGGCTCAAAGAATTCTCTATCAACTACAAGTGCGTTTTGGGGCGCGGGTACTCGTGGTGACTGGGTTGGATGCACAAACTGATCCAGTCGTGAACCATCTAGAACGCTCTGGAGCGACGGTAGTCAACCCTTCGTCACTACTTGGCGAGAGTGGCCTCAGCAATGAACATCTTGGTTGTTTGTGGTGGGACGATTGTCTCACAGACGCCTCTGGAGTCGGTTACGTCATTGTTCGTGATGAGAATGGATTGACTATGGCTGGTCAACAACGTGTTGCTCGTGCCATCGTGGCTGGTGTGCAGTGATACAAAAGTTCAGCACACGACCCTTTGTCTGGGTTCAGAGTCGAGTTGTCGAGCGACCTCGATTAACCCTCATTCTCTTAGGAGTTTTTATTGCTCTTCCAGGATTCATGGCTGTTGGCTCGATGATTGGCGAGCGCTGGTATCCCACAGGTGATGTTTCGCATACTGAACTCATGCTGCGAGCGATTCCACATCATTTTCCGCTCATTGGGGTGGCAGCTCGCGTCGGCAATGACCTCAATAATCAAGGGTCAACACCAGGTGCGTCAATGGCTTACGTGATGTATCCCGTGTACTTGCTCTTTGCGCGCACAAGTTTTGGGGTTTTGGTTTCATTGTTAGTAGTCCATGTACTTGGCATTGTGGCTGCTCTGTATCTGGCGAAGAAATTTGGTGGTCAGGCCTTCGCCATAATTCTGGCTTTCGGGATGGCGGTGATGATTCGTTCTCTGTCTCCTCGTTTTTTTCTTGAGCCATGGAATGTGTGGGTGCCGGTGTTTACATTCTTTGTTTTCGTGCTCTTGATATGGGGTCATGTGTTGGGTGCGCATCGTTGTTTGCCATTGGCAATTGCGGTGGGAAGTTTCTGTGTGCAGACCCACATTTCTTATGTTCCACTCGTCTTTGGTCTATTGGCTTTAAGTTTGGTTTGGAGAATCTATGAGGATCGGTCCGCCACGCCAAGAACCTTTACACCCTTACGCCGCTCTCTGAAGTGGTCAGTACTCATAGGTGCGGTGATGTGGTTGCCGCCGGTGATCGAGCAACTCAGGCCAGGTCCGGGCAACCTCCATCGCCTCTGGCAACACTTCACAGACCCACCATCGGACACTGTTGGATATCGGGCGGCATTGAAGGCGATGATTGGCGAATTCAATCTTGCTGGACCATTTGTGACAGGTCCCGGCAAGGCCCCCTATGATTCGCCAAATTTTCTTGGCTTTGCTGGATTTTCTCTCATCATCATTATCGGGGTGTGGCTCGCCGTGCGTCGCCGTGATCGACTCGTTCTCTCGTTCCAATCTGTGATGATGGCGACAACCCTGATTGGTTTAGTGGCAACGGCAAGAATCTTCGGACGTTTTTATGACTATGTCATTCGCTGGATGTGGGCTCTCGCTGTGTTGTGGCTCGTGGCTTCCATATGGTCAATGTGGCGAGCGCTTGGTGGTCGATCCAAGAAGAGCGCCAACGACAAGCGCTTGATGGCGCTGCTACTTGCCGCTCTCACGATCGCCATAACAGGGAGTGGAGCAATCGCTTCTGTGGGGGCAAATCCGCCGTATCGTAACGATTCAAAATTGGTGGGTGGGCTCGCTCCGCAACTCGCTGAAGTTCTGAGTCGGCAAACCGATTACCTGTTGCGCTGGCATGACCCAGCGGCTTTAGGAGGTACAGCATTCGGATTGCTGCTTGAATTAGAGCGTCGTGGCGAACACCTTTTTGTTGATCAGTGGGCAAGCGCCGCAGCCCGTCCGTTTCGTGTGCGAAATGAATCTCAGACCGACTCGGTGTTGTGGTTAGTGACGGGGCAAGAAAATATTTCTACCTTTGCGTTGCGTGATGATGCTGCGCAGTTGGCTTTCTTTGACCCTCGCTCAAATGCTGAGCGCACAGAGTCTGACGATTTGCGTGTCCAGATCAACGAAGAAATGTCGGCTCTCGGTCATCCAGAATGGGTGACATTACTTGATTCTCAGTATGGGCATATGCAAATTTTATTATTCACCCAAATCCCTGACGATCTTTTTACCAAGGTGGCGCGTTATAGCGAGATCCGGGTGCCGGGCGCCGTATTCGAAGTTCCACTCGGGGCGGATCTATTTCCATGAATGAGATCGCCGATTCCGCTGACAATCTTTCTCTCGTCGAGATGGCTGGTGAAATGCTCGACCGCGGCACTCGTCGGGTGCATGTTTTGGCGTGGCGTGATTTTGATGACGATGACGCAGGTGGTTCAGAAAATCACGCCGATGAATTTATGAAGCGCTGGCAAGAAGCTGGCCTCTCGGTTTTACATCGAACATCGCATGCCGCGGGTTTACCCGCAGTCGCACAACGAAACGGGTATGACGTTGTTCGTCGTGGTGGGCGGATGACCGTTTTCCCACGAGTCATGGGTTCTGAACTCACGGGTCGAATGGGGGATTATGACGCTCTTGTGGAGATCTGGAATGGGGTGCCATGGATGTCGCCTTTATGGTGTCGTAAACCGCGTATTTTGATCCTTCATCACATTCACGGACCGATGTGGAATCAGGTCTTTCCTGCTCCGCTGGCGGCACTTGGGCGGGCCTTAGAAACAAAGTTTGCTCCACCTTTTTATCGGCGCACCCCAACTGTCACGACATCGGATGACACACAACAAGAACTCATTGAATTGGGTTGGAAGCCAAATCTCGTGACGACGGGACCCGTTGGAGTGGATGCGTTTTTTAGCCCAGGTGGAACTAAGACTGATCATCCGTCAGTTCTGGCGGTGGGTCGTCAAGCGCCAGTCAAACGTTTTGTAGAACTCCTTGAACAAGTTGCAGTGGCAAGAATACGAGTTCCGAATCTTTCTTTAACCTTGGTCGGTGATGGACCACAGCGCCCGCAAATCAATCAATGGATTGAACGCAATGATGCCCGTACGTGGGTCACTCTCGCTGGGCGGGTTTCGCGCCAAGAGTTACGCGAGCAATATCGCCGAGCGTGGATCATGACGAGTGCCTCATTGGCCGAAGGTTGGGGACTCACTCTCACTGAAGCCGCCGGCTGTGGTACGCCTGCAGTGGCCACTGATATCAGTGGGCATCGCTGTTCTGTGTTGCATGACGAGACGGGAATACTCGCTCCGCTTGAATTAATGGGTCAACGAATCGCCGATGTCCTTGTCGATGAGAAACTCCGCCATTCTTTGGCAACTCGTGCCCAAAGTCGGGCTCGGTCTCTGACATGGGATGCATTGGCTACCGGCGTGCTGCGCCCTCTCCACGCTCAGGTAGTGCAGCGTTATTCAACGCGGTAAGAGTCGAGTCCCTTTTTTGACGACGCTGAGGAGTCCCTGTTTTGCGGAACGGCGATGTTGAGAGGCACCGAGATCGTTGGTCGCCTGACGATTGGCGACAAACCAATCAAAACTCTGCTGAAACATTTCATCGTTGGACCAACGAGGAGCCCAGCCAAGTTGGCTGTGGGCATGTTCCACATCAAACCACATTGACTTTGAATACATAATCCAATGGTACGGAGCAAAAGGGGCGAGGTGCAGTCCCGCTGCCAAGCGCATTGCTAACGAGGCGGGACCAACGGGCAGTGATCGCACGCGCGAGCCAGTATTGGCATAGGAGCATAAGTGTTCTAACGCTTCACGCATTGTTCCAAAGCGATCTGCTCCCGCATTGAAGATATTCGGATCACTTGTTGTTCCTGCCAATAGACAGATCTCGGCTAGGTCTTCAGCGTGCACAAACTGATAGCGGTTATCACCCTTTCCGAGAACAAAAGGATCGGCTCCATCAGCGATCCAATCAAAAAGAATTCCAAAAATACCCAGTCGCCCGTGTCCGAGAATTGTTCGCGGGCGCACAATAGAAATATCTAGTCCACTTTTGATTGCTGCATGACAGAGGTTCTCGGCTTCTAGTTTGGCAAGTCCGTAGGCTTCCAAGGGGCGTGGCGCATCGTGGGGGAAGACCGGATTTGATGCTGGTATACCGAATATCGCACTGGAGGACGTATGGACAACCTTGTGCACTTTGTGTTCGATGCAGGCATCTAAAAGAATGCGCGTTCCATCAATGTTGACGGTGCGAAGTAGATCTTTGTCTTTGGCAAGTGGAACCTGTGCCACATTATGAAAAACGATATCCACGCCCTTTGTGGCAATGTGGACATCACTTGGGTTGCGGATATCCCCACAGACGAATTCAACGGCGGATGGTCTATCGGGGGTGTCATTGAGATCAAGGACGCGCACTTGATGACCAGCAGTTATTAATCGTTGCACCAACAGAGATCCAAAATATCCACTGCCGCCAGTCACCAGACTGATTGTCATAATTCGATACCTTGTTGGGCGCACCAACGAATACTGCGCCGCATACCTTCGTAGAGATCGACCGCAGGTACATAACCGAGGTCATGGGTGGCCGAAGAGATATCGCAGGCGATGGTCTTATTCATTTCGCCTAAGACATGGACTTGTTGCACATAGCGTCCAGTCCGTTGGATGAAGCCGTCAGCCGTTTCGGCAACTTGTGCAAGGAGATTGGGTAAACGAAGTCTATTTTTCTTGACGGTGTGGCCTTCATCAGTCAAGGCACGTCCTACGGTCTCAACGATCTCACTGACGCGGTAGGCCTGTGTATCAGCAATCCACCAACCCCGTCCTGGCTCGCCCTCCCACGCTCGCGCTCGGCACACACCATCAACGAGATTGTCCATGAACACCATTGAGCGACGTTGCCCTCCGTCGCCGAAGACGGGAAATTTTCCTGACTTCACCATGGAGAAAAAAGTCGTCTGACGCGCTGGCTGAAATGGACCATAAAACCACGGCGGACGCACGATGACAGCATTGAGTCCCTGAGACACACTTTCCTGCACGGCAATTTCACCACCCATCTTGGAGGCCCCGTAAGCGAGGTACGGATTAAATGGTTCATCAGCGCGAAAAGTGTCTTGAGTGTGGGGGTTATTGCCGAACGGACTGTTGGATGAGATGTGTACGACACGGCGAGCACCGCGATGTAGCGCTCGTTGCATGACATTTTTGGTGGCTGTTTCATTGACCGCAAAAAGTTCAGCGATTTTCTTGGGATGAATAATTCCCGCGGTGTGCACAAGATCAAAGGCGCCTGAGGATGATGCAAATAGGCGGTCTATATCTGATGTCTTGGTGACATCGCCAATGAGGATCCTGAGGTCAAGATTGTTGCCTTTCGGCAGAGAAGATTGCAAAAGGACTTCTTCCTCGGAATCGCGCACGAGGGCAATCAATTGCGAGACCCCGAGACCATTGGCGTTGTGGGCGACATGGGAGCTCAATGCCCGACCGAGCCAACCGGCTGCGCCAGTGATGATCAGAGGAAGATGGGTTGAATTGTTAGGCATGGGGCTTTTCCTGTGCAATGAAGTGGCGGGCATTACGAACAGCGATGGCCATCACGCTGGCTTGAGGATTGACTCCCGGGGCATCTGGGAGTAGCGAGGCATCGTTGACATAAACATTTTTCGTCTCGTGCACGAGACCGTAACTTCCAGCCCCACATAACTGGCGATTTTCGCCCAAGGGAACCGTCGAACAAAGATGCACGGTCATCACGCTCGCCTTATTCACGCTGAAGCGTTTTTGCGCTAAGGCCAGATCTTTGCGCCCACGTATTATCGGTGCTCCACGGAATGAGGGGTAGACCTCTGTAGCGCCAGCCTCAAGCATCAGTAATGAAAGTCGGGACAATCCGCTACGCAATAGTTCGCGGTCGCGAGCGGTGAGGCGGTAGGTGACGACTGGATCAACTAATCCCGGCACGCTCATCACCCGTCCACGCCCCTCGCTGGTAATGGCCGCATAATAAACAGCCATATTGCGCCAGTCTTCAATGGCACCCTTGAAATCCGACCACTGATCAAGCAGGGAAAGAGCGATGAGTCCTGCATGACTAGCCGAACCTCCGAAGGAGAGATCGGGGGCAAATTCTTTGACTTGGTGCACCGGAACATCGTCAGGCACATTGATGGCATCGGCAAAACGAGCGGAGAGTTTGACGGTTGGATGTATTGCCAAGGTTTGCCCGATGTTTTTTCGCAATCCAGAACGCTGCAAGATCGCAGGTGTTTGAATTGCGCCGCCGCAAACAAAGACGAATTTGAAACTAATTGTTCCTGCTTGACCATTCGCCAATGAGACATCGGCAGATGTGGCCTTGGCGTGGGAGATATTGATTTTGTTGACACGACATTGGGTCAATATACGCGCCCCTGCTTTCGCCGCGCGTGGTAGATAGGTGCGCGTCATTGACTGTCGCTGGCCATGTCGCGGGTTGCCGTCGGGATAGGTCATCCAGCGCGGACTCTCGTCATGTTTCCAGCCAAGAGCGTCGGCGCCTTGACGAAGAAGTTGACTTGGAACACTGGCAGGTCCAGGTAGATGAGTGACATGAATATCAGTTTCAACTTCAGTGGCAGTCTTCATTAATTCATCGGGGTCAAGATCGCGCACATCCCAGCGATCTCGCCACCGTTCAACAACTTCAGTCGGTGGGCGTCGATATAAGCCACTATTAACTTCAGTGCCTCCTCCTGCACAACGGCCTTCGGTATAGGCAATACTCGGTAGACCAAGTGCCACTGTGACACCGCCACCGCGATATTGCTGCTCCATTTGATCTAATGAAAATGGAGCGACTGTGCCTTGTTCAACCCATCGACCTTCTTCAACGACGAGGACATCAAAGCCGGCTTCGGCCAAAAGTGCTGCGGTTGGTGATCCGCCTGCACCAGATCCGATGATTAACACCTCACATGACATTTTCGACTCGTTGGCGTCATCCCAAATTTGTTGCACGCTGTTCATGCGGGTGATCCATCGGAGCGCGTATCAGGCCATTTTTCCCAGATATAGGCATAGGACAAAGAACGAATTAATCGGAAATACTCGCCCAAAAGCGGAAGGTGAGTCTTGCTCAGCCATAGCAAGCGTGGTTGACCAGCGATTGAGGCGAAGAGACGTACAAACAGGGCGATCGCAGCAACGCCGAGTCGCATATGGGCGGCCAGAACACCGAGTCGGCGCACAGTGAAAGTAGCGACTTCTTGCGTGACTACATCGGGTAATCCAGGTAGGTCGTGTTGCAATATCGTGACTGCAGTGGAGTGCACCAAAGAATGAAGAGAAGGTGCCAGCGCCATGCGAACAAAGTTTACTAGGTGTCGCCTTGTCGGCGGGGTTCATGATGCAACCGTCGACGAGTCCACGGCGAGTAGAGTTTTGGCGTGTTTGGATCCCTGCGCCAGCGTTCGCTTGAGTGCAAGAGTGTGGGACTGATCACTGCAATCGTCAGTGTGCCCCTGCTGATCGCTGTGGTCACTCTGATCAGTCGGGATCGTTGGTTTCCAGCAGGTGATATGGCTCAGGCCGAATTGCACATGCGTGGTTTTTTCTCGCATCCTCCCTTGGTTGGTGCGGCAGGACGCATTGTTGGTGACGCAGGGACACAAGGTTCGCATCCTGGTGCAGCACTGTGGGTGGCGATGCTGCCGATTTATCTCTTGGGGGCACGTAGTAGCGATGCGCTGATGGTGGCCGTCGTCAGCGTGCACATCGTGGCTATCCTCGCTGCGGCCATGTTGGCATACAGGCGTGGGGGACGCCTGTTGACTGCTCTGACGGGTCTGGTGAGTTTGTGCATTGTTCGATCCTCGGGTACGGACTTCATGATCGAACCATGGAACCCTTGGCTTGCGGTTCTGCCTTTTATGGTTTTTGTGTTGCTCATCGCAGAGGTTGTTGCACCAGTCCCTCGTTCGAGTCCGAAAAGACGCGCCACAATCTTCATCATTGCGGTGGCGGTAGGGAGTTATTGCGTTCAATGTCACGCGGGATATGTGGTTCTCGTGCTTGGGGCCTTACTCGGGGCCTTCAGCGTGCTCATTTATGACGTTGGTCGCAAGAGGCTCATTTTGCAAACCGCAGGTATTTCTCTATTGGTTGGTTTAGCGATGTGGAGTCCCTCCATTCTTGATCAATGGCGTCGCACTCCAGGCAATCTCTCAGTGCTCTGGCAACATTTTGCTTCGCCTTCTGAGCCCACGATTGCTTTTGGTACGGCTGTGCGAGTGATTGCCACGCAGATGAATATTCTCGGTCCTTGGTTGACGGGCCCAGGTGCGCATGCCCCATCGGAAAACTGGGCTCGCTACCCGGGTTTCATGGCCTTTGTGGCGCTGGTTTTATTCGTGGCGTTGTTAGCGCGTCGCCGAGGTCTGTCGGGCTTACTGCGAATGCAGATGATGTTCTGCGGTTTTCTCATCGTGGCAATAGTCTCCGTGTTGCGAATTTTTGGACCATATTTTGAATACACAATTCGCTGGTTGTGGATTCTTGCTGCACTCACAATCGCTCATTCGTGTTTTGCGCTGTGTCGAATGTTCGGGTTTTCGCAGTGGCTCAAGACACAGAGACTTTTGACTGCTCTTATTGTGGCGGTTGTGGGAGCGTTGCTTGTGACTAGCGCTGTGCAAGCACATCAACGAGTGCATCTTCCTGGCCCAACGGATTCACGGATAGTGGGTGAACTCATTCCCCAAGCAATGGAGAGACTTGATCATCAAAGTTCCTATCTGCTGCGGATGTATGACCCCTACACGTTGAATGCCACAGGGTTCGGATCGCTCTTGGAACTTGAACGACAGGGATTTGATGTGGGTGTTGAATCCTTCTTTGCGGCGGCGGCTTTGCCGCACCGAGTACGTAGCGAGATGTCGGTTGATGAGATTTTGTGGGTCGTCGTTGGTCCGGCAATCGCCCGTGCAGATCTTGATCAGGCGTTGACCAAGATTGCTTATGTTGATCCGCGTACTGCCCAAGAAGCGATACTCGCTGAGCAATTGCTGAATGATATTAGAGAGGGTTTGATAGCCGCTGATCGCAGTGATTTAGTGCCTTCACTTGACACCCCAGGGGCCTCGTTATTATTTGCTGAACCCTCCTTGCCCGCTCCCATTGCCGAGATGGTTCGCCAACTCATTCTTTTGGGCCAACCAGTAGCGATGTACGCTGTCACCCCTGGTACGACCGTCACCTCGCTAAACTAGAGTTCCGTGCTTACTGCAGTTGTCCTACCCACCTATAACGAGAGTGAAAATATCGCTCGGCTTTTACAACAACTTCGAGAGGTCTTACCCGAGGGCTTTTTTTTGGTGGTCGATGACAATAGTCCAGATGGAACTGGAGCGATTGCTGATCAATGTGCAGTGGAGTTCGGCAATATTGAGGTACTCCACCGGGCTAGTAAACAGGGTCTCGGTAGTGCCTATCGGCAAGGTTTCGCAGTCGCCCTTGACAGGGGAGTTGACGTCATAGTTTCTATGGATGTTGATTTCTCACATGATCCACGCGTCATACCCGCCATGTTGGCATCGATTGCTGCAGGGTCAGATGCTGTTATTGGATCACGCTATGTTGACGGCGGTGGAACCAAGGACTGGCCAGTGCACCGTCGATTGCTCTCGAAATGGGGCAACCTCTACACAGCGGCAATCTTGGGAGTTCGGGTACGTGACTGCACCTCGGGTTTTCGCGCCTACCGCGCCACATCTCTCAGGGAGATCGCCCCAGAAACCACGGCGGCTGAAGGTTATGCCTTCTTAACTGAATTGGTTGTGCGATTGTCGCGTAAAGGACTGGTGATTTCTGAGGTTCCGATCATGTTCGCTGATCGCGAAAAGGGAACATCAAAAATGTCTGGTCGCATTATTGCTGAATCCATGCTTTTGGTTACCCGTTGGGGCATCATCCATCGACTCGGACAATCTCGAAAGATGCTGAACTCTTGGGTGCATCGCGCCAAGAGTTAGCGATTGAAAAGAGGGCTTAACTTGTCGCCAACTTTCGAGTAGCGCACGATGCAATAAACTGCTCGTACGCCATCGCGCCAGCCGATCTTCTTACCTTCGTCGTATGTGCGTCCAGAATAAGAAATTCCGACTTCATAAATTCTTAGGCGCAGCTTGGCCAATTTGGCAGTAATCTCCGGTTCAAATCCGAAGCGATCTTCTTCAATGTCAATTGCCTGTATAACTTCTCGGCGAAAACACTTGTAGCAAGTTTCCATGTCAGTGAGGTTGAGGTCGGTAAACATATTTGACATCAGCGTCAGGAAACGGTTTCCAAGACTGTGCCAGAAATATAAAACTCGATGCGGTCGTCCAGAGAGAAAGCGAGATCCAAAGACGACATCTGCACGATTATCAAGTAGCGGTTCAAGGACTAGAGGGTATTCGGACGGGTCGTATTCCAGATCGGCATCTTGCACAATGACGAATTCCGCTGTTGCATGCGAAAAGCCTGTTCGCAGAGCGGCACCTTTGCCTTGATTCGCGGCATGCATAATGACCCGTACTTGTGGATCACTGATGGCTTCCAGGATCTCACGTGATTTGTCCTGCGAACCATCGTCAACCACAATGATTTCTTGTACCCAAGGTGATGCTTGAACCATGGCGATTAATGAGGCGATAGTTCCTTGTTCGTTGTAACAGGGAATGATGACGCTCAAGCAGCGACGTGGTTCAGTGCTCATGACTCCTAAACGCTAGCGGGATTTCGCATGTGTTCGCCTGAGGGTTCCTCGCTTCTTGCCCATGAACCGAGGAAAATAAGCACAAGGCCACCCATAGCTGGGCGGTGCGCTCGTCGAAAATGCGAGGGCCAATCAAATCCGGCTGCAAATCCGTAGCGTTTTTGCTGGATCAAGAGGTACAGCAACGCAATCGCCACTAAAGAGAATCCAATAGAGCGAATCACATGTGGATAGCGGTGCAGGATTGCCCACAACAGAGCAATCGCCATGCCCCAGATCGGTGAAACGACAAGCGCTCCGAGGACCCCCGCAGCGAGAATTTTACTGATCAGTACAACGGTGGTTCTGTGTTGTTGCATGGTCTTGTGAGCGGGTTCTGTGACTGGACTCGTAGACAGAAAAGTGCGCCGACGTAAACGGGGTCGGCACAAGACGATCAGCGAGCACAATATCACGATCAAGGTCACGGCGAGCCCGATCCACATCCTGCGTTGTGGCGTCCAAGAGGCGGTGAACTTTATATCTGTCGCCGAACTGGCAGCAACAAACCACACTGCATGGCCGCCGCCACTGGCGACTGATGCTGGTAATTGGCGGCCGTCTAATGAAGCCGACCATCCAGCGTTCCAACCCTCTGGCATTTCTATCCAGCAGTCTGATGAGCACTCGGGAATGATTGCCGAGCGGGTGCTCCGCGTCTGAGTGATTGGCGCGATGGTGGATGGCTGAGTGGGAGCACTCAACGTTGAACGCAGGATCACATGGTCAATCTTGATGTCACTCAGAGTTGACGTTCGTAGTTGATGTTCACCGCTCAGCAACGTCAGCGGGGAGCATGAAGTAAAGAGAACCTGTCCATCGCCAGAATCCTTAGTGCTCACGGGAATTGAGATGCCATCAATAGTCACGAGGTCGTCAATACATGCTTCAACTGCAAGATCTGAAGTCATCAAGCCCGCTGAAGCAGTCAAGTTGAAAGATGCATCATGTGCCAGTAAGAACTGGCGATTGATCGACATCTCTGGATCTTGGCGGCGATCATCGTAGGGATCAGAGCGCAGTCGGGTAAAGACATATGACACAGCGGTATTGGCACTTGCTCGCGAACTGGCATCACTCGGTACCGTGATGATTTCTGCGCTGCGCAATGCCTCAGGTAATACCTCAACCCAACCCACAGGATTGAGTTTGTCAGCGTTGGAGACAGCATCAATGCGTAGACGTACCACGTGGCCTAGTTGCTCGAAAATAATTGTTTGGCTACCTGAGTCAGTTTCAATCTGCTGGGGCTTCCACGCAGATCCATCAACACTGATTGACACGTGTGTGATAGCACGCTCTTGATTGGTGTGTGATGTTGATATCAGCGAGAGTTTGTCAAGATTGGCTTGTTCGCTGGCGATAGTGAGTATTTGACCAACGGGATTGACGCCCCAACCCACGGACCATGACGTTGCCAGATTCCCATCATTGGCATTGCTCGGTCGATACTCCGGCAAATACGACAAGAGCGCACCGTACGCAGTGGCACTGAGGCGAATCCCCGTGGTGTTCATTGCAGTTGACTGGGTCTCAAGACGATTCGTCGCTAGCGGAAAGACTGGTAAGCGATTATCAAAGACATCAAGACCGTCAATCACTGTGTATTCATCTTCAGTCGCTCCCCACACATCTTGCGAACTTCGCCAATGATGAGCGCGGCGGCGATTGCCATCGGTGACGAATAATTCGGGAGTTGTGGAGAGTGCTTGGTCAAGAGACTTTTGGTCAAGCGCAGCAGAGGCGAGGATTGTGGCTTGACCGTCAATGAGACCGGCACTCGCAAGATCAACAACGCCGGAGCCGTCGCCAGAGACGAGGAGCGGAGCATGACTGATGCGTAGTCCGGACTTTGAATCCTTAACTGAGTACAAAGAGATTTCGGGAAGGGCGGTGGCAGGAAAGTCTTGTAAGTCAGGGGCATCGACTCCTGGAGCGAGGTTGACAGTCGCTTCCCCAAAATCACCCAGATGTGTCAGACCAGAAGCGGACGCAATCAGCGATGAGGAGCGTTCTGGACGATTGAGTCCAAAGCGCTCATATTGGTAGGAGTTCACCACCATCACAGTGTCAGCGCCAAGCAAACGAGCAATCGGGGCAATGCTGTCCGGATCGGCTGTGCCATTTTGAAACGAGTCATCGAGGGCGTAGAGCAGATCCATATAGGGAGCGCTTCCGAGAGGTAACCAATCGCGAGTGATGAGTGGCTTTTTGGTGATGCCCGGAAGAATCGGGTCCACCGGATATCCCCAGCGATAGGCCGCTGACTCAATGCCCGGGAGGATGAGCACCGACCCTAGGTCACCGAGTTCATAGCGCGCATTAAGTAAGTCCGCTGCCTCCCCCCATGCTGCAGGAATATTTTCGGGTCGTGAGATCGCTGGATCAATGAGTCGCCCGCCAAATAGCGCTGGCATGTTGACACATAGCATCAGGGTTGCTATTGCTATGACAAGAAATGGCGCACGGGTGGACCGTTGCGAAAATCTCACGATGAGATGCTGGATGCTGATGCCAAGACCGATGGCCACGGCTAATGCCACAAGGGGAACTGCACGCGACGATGATCGCAAAGCCAAGCTGAGAGCGCTCTTGGGATGGTCAGCAAAGTATGACCAAAGTGGCGCGGGGGAGTTGCTGGGGTAAGCCCCAACCGAAGCGACGACCCCAACAAGAAGCATCAAACTCAGGGGGCGTCGCAAACGTTGATGGGCGATGATGCCCAAGAGACCGAGGCATAACACCAGAAGTCCACAGCCGATGACGAACAGATTGGTTTGGTACGGCGTTGAGGCTGATGTCAAAGCGGTGATGTCATTGCGGTCATAGAAGATCCAATAACCCAATCCGCGTAGAACTTCGGGCGCGCTCGACGTGGCAGATGTGGACGTCAGGGCTTCGCTATACGACAGGACTGGTGCTCCATATTTCCCTTGGGTAGATAGCCCGGCAATCCACCACGCAGACATCAAGGCTGTGATCGCACCCAAAAGTCCGACGATTGAAAGAATCTGTTTTCCATTCATCTCTCTTCGTACATATGAATCAATGAGCCACACCAGCGGAGCTGGTGCGATCATCAATAAAGCCGTGGCGTTGAGCCCACCAGATGATGCGATCAGTAATCCGAAAATCGCAAAATATTGCCAACGGCGCTGTTTGATCATCAGCAGAGTGAGACCGATGATCCATGGCAACAGGCTCCATGGAAGTAGTAGGGCAGATGTTCGTGAAATGTATGGCAAAACAAACGGAGAAAGTTGATAGCCCAGAGCAGCGATGAACTGTGTTGAATGAGAGAGGCCTAAGAGTTTTGCTAGCCATCTAGTTCCTAATCCGGCGATGATAAGCAACGACCCGAGCCACAGACGATGGGCTATCCAGTCGGGTACGCAAAGCCAAT
>CALGTP010000475.1 GCA_937902105.1 uncultured Actinomycetes bacterium | reverse complement strand
ATTTTCGGGGCTAGTCCATTCGGCAGGTGAGTTGTTACACACTCCTTAGCGGATTCCGACTTCCATGGCCACCGTCCTGCTGTTTATATGAACCAACACCCTTTGTGGGGTCTACATGAGCCGACAATTAAACACCTTAACTGAACTTTCGGTTCATCCCGCATCGCCAGTTCTGCTTACCAAAAATGGCCCACTTGGAGCTCCAATTCAATGCCCATGCCCAATTAAGTGGCAAGGACCTCTTACCTATTTAAAGTTTGAGAATAGGTCGAGGATGTTACACCCCCGAGGCCTCTAATCATTCGCTTTACCTGATAAAACTTGTATGAGCTCCAGCTATCCTAAGGGAAACTTCGGAGGGAACCAGCTACTAGATGGTTCGATTAGTCTTTCGCCCCTATACCCAAATTTGACGAACGATTTGCACGTCAGTACCGCTACGAGCTTCCACCAGAGTTTCCTCTGGCTTCACCCTATTCAGGCATAGTTCACCATCTTTCGGGTCCCAACATATATGCTCTTACTCAAACCTTTCACAAAATGCTGATCAGGTCGGTTGATGGTGCATCCGAAGAATCCCACCACGTTACTTTCATTGCGCATCCAAGGTTTGCCACCTTACTACTCGCATATGTGTTAGACTCCTTGGTCCGTGTTTCAAGACGGGCGGGTTGAAGCCATTTGTGCCAGCATCTTTAGAACGCTGATCCAGCGCTCCCCCGCGTCGAATATGCATCAGAGACAGATACCAATGGATCAATCCCTCATACACACACGCACAGAGGGCCGGTCGCTATGCGCGCTCTTTGTGCCTCTATCCCCAACAGGGTTTCCCGTGTCCGTCACACCGAAATGATCAGGCCACGTCTTCTCCCCCGCCAAGAATAGATGCTGACCAACCCCAAGCAGGTCAGACGCCCGAGGGCGCCGTTGAATACTTGAGATATGATATGCTCCAACCCCTTATCCTCTTAACAATTTCAGGCCCTTTTTCACTCTCTTTTCAAAGTGCTTTCCATCTTTCCTTCACAGTACTTGTTCGCTATCGGTCTCTCGCCAATATTTAGCTTTAGATGAAGTTTACCACCCATTTTGACCTGCATTCCCAAGCAAGCCGACTCTCTGGCAAGCACTCACCACGCGCATACACCGAGTCAAAGACGGGGCTCTAACCCTCTCTGGCACCCAGTTCCAAGAACGGATTTATACCCGGGTCTGCACGAGATGCTGCCTATAGACTACAATTCCGAAGATTCAAGCTTGAGCTCTTCCCTGTTCATTCGCCATTACTAGGGGAATCCTGGTTAGTTTCTTTTCCTCCGCTTAGTGATATGCTTAAGTTCAGCGGGTAATCTCGACTGATCTCAGAACGAGTCCGGAAAAAAATCAGAAATGACATCATATATATATATGAAATATATGTATCATGCCTCTCCCTCCTTTCCATTTCAACCTGTCGCCCGGTCCTAGAGTCCTCCTCAATCGGGTGCCCACAGGCAAAAACGGTGATGCCGCTCCTCCCGAGGGAAGGCTGGCACATCACGGCTTGCCATCACTTAGGCCCTTCGGCTCTAGAGCTTAATACCGCGCCCTTCCTTTTCGACCGACGTAGCAAATCACACACAAGGTGTGTCTCGCTATGACGCTCACTCTCCAGACCCCACACACAGGGCACACAATCATTCGATTGAGTCCGTGTGTGGGTTGAGGTTTTTGGGTACCGTTCCTGAGACAGACGTGCTTGAAGTTGCCAACAAGCGCAATATGCGTTCAAAGTTTCGATGATTCACTGAGCCCTGCAATTCACACTACGTATCGCATTTCGCTGCGTTCTTCATCGTTGCGAGAACCAAGACATCCATTGTTAAGAGTTGTTCTTGGGTTCTAGTTCTGGCCTACGCTCTCACGCATGCCGCATTCAGATGGTTTCGATTCAATCGAGTGCATAAAAGTTGTAAAAAAATGGACAGCCCCCAAAAGAGTGTTATTCATTTGGGAACCGCCCCAGCGGCGCTTCCGCAGGTACACGGGCCCGAAAGCCCCTCTCTGCTTCTAATCGCCGCCCACAGGCTTCATTCACATGGGTTGGTATGGATCGGGTGTCAATGATCCTTCCGCAGGTTCACCTACGGAAACCTTGTTACGACTTCTCCTTCCTCTAAATGATAAGGTTTGGACAGCTTCACAGAATCTCATTGCGGAAAACCGCGCAGTGACTCCATTCCGGGGGCCTCACCGGATCATTCAATCGGTAGGAGCGACGGGCGGTGTGTACAAAGGGCAGGGACGTAATCAACGCGAGCTGATGACTCA
>CALGTP010000474.1 GCA_937902105.1 uncultured Actinomycetes bacterium | reverse complement strand
CCGCATGAATTTGTGCGTCCGACAGTTTTGTGGCCAGCCGATAATAGAACTGCCGATCGCGCTGCGTGATAAGTTTGGGCGTCGAGACGTGGCCTTTGTATTTCATGAAGTCGTATCCCTCTGACGAGAAGTAGAGGCGATAAGACTTGGAATACATGAAGACCTGTTCAGGTGTCATTTATAGTGGCAGTCGGTTCGTTCTTGGTATGAAGTGTAGCCCCTGCGCTTCTTGTGATAATTCGCCTTTAATCTTATCACTAAGGAGGTGCGCAATTATCTCGGGCTCAATATTTCGCCTTTCACAGAAGTGCAAGACGGCATCCAAATACGACATCTGTTTGTTCACAACAATGCGTTCAATCACATGCGCGAGTTGCTCTGACGGTAAGATGGATAGGCTCATAATATAATAGGTGCTGGTTTCTGTTGCCGAGAGAGCCAGCGTCTCCGTTAGACTATTCCTAGTCTAACAAGTGCAACCGTTAGGCTGCGAGTGCGAACTGGTAATCAGTTCTGTGTGTCTCTGTTTTACGACAGCGACGTGTCGGTAGTCTCCCCGCGTCCGCATAGTCCCCGTCGAATCTATGTCGCCCCCGTTGGGTTTATTGGTGGAGGCGGCCGGTACTGCCCCGGCGTCCGAAAGCCATTGTCCGCGCTTCAACAACTACAAGAGTAATTATATCACAGCAGGATGTGATACACAATCGCCCTACGGAACATACAATGGCAGCTGCTCGAACACACTGGCAAAATCTGCGTGATTGGCATCGCGTGCCGACAACAGTGGCGCCTTCAGGCCCTTGCTCACGGCCACGGTTGTCCGCCATCCCCAATCAATGTTTAGCGTGGGATCATTCCAAATGATGCCGACTTCATCACTCGGATCATAGGGTGTCGTGCATTTATATTCAACCTCTGCGGTGACGCTTAACACACTGAACCCATGTGCAAATCCCGGCGGCACATAGACTTGCTGAAACGAGTCTGCCGAAATATCAACGGACACCCAGCGCCCAAAATATGGCGAGCCACGACGCACATCGACAGCGACATCCCGAATCACGCCCTGAATGACGCGAATCAGTTTGCCCTGCGGGCGTTTGACTTGTAGATGCAGCCCACGAATCGTGCCCAGCACGGATCGTGAGAAGTTGTCTTGCACGAAAGGCCCGTGAATGCCAAACGCGCGATACTTGTCCACATGGAAGGATTCGTAAAACAGCCCACGCGCGTCGACATAGACTTCGGGTTCAAGAATTAATACGCCGGGCAGATCGGTTTGATCGGCACGTAACTGCACGTGAGAATTTTCATTTTGCATAACTATTTCCTATTGCGTGTCGGGTCTGAAAATTACGATCATGGATGGGAACGGCGCAGGAGTTTTGCTATTGCTGAATCTCAAACGGCCAGCAAGCAATCGAATCTCTATGCCGTTCCTCGGCTGCCATGTGTCGATGTCGTAGATGTGTGCGTGGAATGCTTTCGTATCCGTACGGGACGGAAGCAACATCACGGTCAAGAAACCCATCCGTCGCTGTCTTGCGGCTTTCTCGATGAAGTGCCCGCACAAGCCACGCGAATACGGCGGGTTCAGCCAACCACGAGCAAACCGGCTGCCCCAGTGCTGTGAGAGTGAATCCAATTGAAGGCTGTAGAACGACGCGCATTTCGTGTTCTCGGCCGTCGCCGCCAGGTCGATCTCAAAATCAAACTCCGCGTTCAGCTGGTCAAACAGGTTTTGTGGTGTCGTCCATTCATCCGACGCCGAAGAAAAGATAACGGCATTATTCATGTGACGTGGTTGTGTGATAATGTGCGTAGTAGTCGGCGATGCGTTGCCGCAACCCCTCGAACTCAACGGCCGGCGTCGTCTCGAAGATGTCCAGCCCCTCGGGCGAGACGATCGGGAAGATGATCCGTTTGACCTTCTGCCCCGTGTGTTCAAACACACAGAGGCTATAGAAACAGCCTTGCAGAAAGTAGTCCAGCACATAGTCGCGCTTCTTCGGTCGTCGCGATGTCTTGAAGTCGACGACCGCTAAGTCTCCATCCACGGTCGCCAGCAAGTCCATGCGCCCTGCGACGTTCAGATGTGCGCTGTAGACGTCCTGTTCCTGTCCGTGGACGCGCTGGACGTGTGCATCAATCCACGGTGACAGGTCATTCCAGAACTGTCGTACGTCGTCTGTAAGCGTCGGCAGTGCGGTTGCGACTTGATCCGCTTCGTTGTTGATATACGATTCTGCCAAGATATGCAATGACGTGCCACGCGTGGTGGACTCTTTGGTGACGCGCGCCGCTTCAGCCGAACCCACGCGCTTCTTCCATGCCGCCAGTTCGGGTTTAGGTTTCGCCCCCAAGACACGCGTGATAGACGGATACTCCTGCCCGACGTGCTCGCCGGACAGGACTTGATAGACCCGCCCGACGCGCTGATTCACCTGCTGAAGACGAGGAAAGACAAACGGCGCATGC
>CALGTP010000473.1 GCA_937902105.1 uncultured Actinomycetes bacterium | reverse complement strand
CCACAGTCTAGAGCAACTCCTTCACTTACAAGGGCCCCCAGGGAAAGGTCACCTAGCCAATCACGTCTGCTGCCAGCAACACAAAAACCTGGCAATAGAAGTGGTGCAGATACGATACTCATCGTCCCCAGAGGGGCCTGCAGTTCCTATGACGGTCGCTATCCTGAGAGCATGCCGACCGATCGCAGCAGGAGAACTAGGCTGCACTCAATACCAAAGGGATATCAAAACATGGGGCCCCGCACCAGAACGGCAATCGGTATTTCAATGCAGCTGCTGCAAATGCCAAGGGCACTGCCAGCAGGCTTCGAACCCTCTGACTCCAGCGTCCCTGATCGAAAGGTGGACAAGCGGCGAGATTTTCTTCAGTAAGGAGCCCCTCAGAGCGGAGACGGCCGCAGGCCACCGCCCTCACCGCTTGCACATTCCCAGAGAATGGGGCAATGTGGACATAGAGCCCTCAAGCCTTCAACGACTCACGGTGCGCCGCCCAGTAACGAATACGCAGCGCTCTTACCTGGACGATGTACTGATGAACCTCCTCTCTAAGTGGGCCGCTGACGGCAGACCTCTCGGTCTCCCTGTGCAAGAACAGGCCCGGGTGATGTCCTCCTTCTTCTGGACTCGTCTCAAAGGGAGAGAAGTCGACCTCTCGGGCCGAACCGACGACTGGTCCACAAGAATCCCCATACCTCTCTTAAAGCACGTCTTCATCCCCATTAATCATCCGAATCATTGGTGCCTATGCCACATCGACATTGTGAACAGTTCGATGACCTACATAGACCCTGGCAGCTCGGAGGAAGCAACACAAGAGGCCTCGGTCAGAATAAACACATGGCTATGGATATTCTCCAGATACACGGCCCAAAACTGGGAGGGACTCGGCGTTAGCATGCCACGCTGGGAAATTCGGCTCCGCGACACCTCCGAGTCGCTTCTAGGCCAGCTCCCAGACATTACGGAGATGATGGCGAACTCTCTTCACGGGTGCAAGGAAGCAGAAACGATAGCACAGCTGATCCAAGGAGGCCAGGTGACTCAGAGTGCGATCGACGGGTGGCAACGCCGCGGGATTTACCTCCTGGGGACGGATGATGAGTCTCTAGGAGGCTGGAACTGGTCCGCCAGACCACCCATCCCCACCCCGCGCCAAACCAATGCCTTCGATTGCGGCATGTTCGTCATCCTCTACATCTTATACGGTGCCCGGGGCTGGACGATGAACTTCGGCCAGCAACACATCGAGCATTGCCGATCATGGCTCCTGCGAAATATTCTGTCGCGGGGCTCATGGGAGGAGAGTTTCACGTGCCAAACATGCGCTTGCACCGCCTTCTCAGGAGAAGCCCAACCCCAGATCTGCGCAGACTGCCATCAAGTCGCAGTGGGCAAAAAGAGAACCTGCCCACCGCTACGAGCAAAAGACGACTCCGAGCATCGCACACCCTCGATCACCTCTCGCCTCCCCCTGTGGATGGCAAAGCCTCCCCTTGAAAAGAAGGTGAAACAGGACACGCGAATGAAGCCTCCCTCGCACGCCCCAATACCACGTCCGGAGCGTCGACGAAGCTCTAGGCTTGCGGGCCAGGAACCCGAGACAGCCTCCACGGCGGACATCGAGGGCAGCAGCAGCAGCTACTCGCTTCGGGCCGGGCAGGAGTCACCGCGCCCACAAGCCCCTTTAGCAGCCTTGAACCCTTTGCGACCACGAAGTCCATCGGAAATGTCGGATGTCGACGAAGACCGAAGGGAGCGAGTAGGGGCAGAGTTGCAGACCAATGAAGTGGAGAAAGCGAAGCTGGTAAAACAACGACAGGAGAGGAAGAATCCCGTCACCAGCTCCAAACCAATACAGCGCTCGGAGAAGGAAACACAGAAACGACACTCGGCCGCGGCGGAAAAGAACGGATGGGCATTCCCACTCCGTTGTAAAGTCGAGGAAAGACAAGACCGACTGAGAGATTTGTGTGCTAGCATCAAGAAGTGTCTACACAGCTCCGGGATCCAGGACCCTGCCCTCCTTCGTAACTACGCGACAGCAGCGTCAGCCAGAACACTTTCCATAGACATTCGACGGTCAGATGAGCT
>CALGTP010000472.1 GCA_937902105.1 uncultured Actinomycetes bacterium | reverse complement strand
GCTCCTGGCAACAACTTGCCAGCGAGATCGGTTCCAAGCAGAACCAAAACTTGCGCTTCTCCCAACGATCCACCTTCAACGGGTGCAGGTGTCGCCACTGGTTGAATCTGTACGCCGCCCAAAATGTCGGCCACCGCAGTGGCGCCACCTTCATAGCCAGCGACATAATAAACAATCGTCACGCTTTGCTTACCAATAGTTGCATCGGCGTTAATTGGTTGGGTGACAATGAAATTTTCTGACTGCAGAGCGGTTGACATTTGTCCAGCCGAACCTGTAATGCCCGATGCATTAGCCACCAAGATTTTAAAACCAGTACGTGTAGGAAGCGTTGTCGCAACTGGCAATGTTGGTGCAGAAGAATCTCCCGGTGCCAGCGTCGTTCCTGCTGGGTTAGCCGCTGAGTCCGATGTATCACGGTTGATATCACGCAGTATCAAAAACCCAAGGAGCACAGCAATTGCCGCCACGACGACACTGACGGTGGTGGAAACGCTGACACCATTACCCGCATTTGAGGAACCTCGATCTTGAGATGATCCGTCTTGAATGTTCATGCCTGCAATCCTCCAGATTCCGCGGCGCCATCTAGACGCATACGACGACGTCGCTCGCGCGCCCTCTGCAGACGACGAACAACAAGAGGATCGTACGCCAATGCTTCGTCAGTATCTAGCAGCCTGTTCAATTCGTTGTAATAATCGTCTGCGGAACAGAGAAACCGTTCCCGCAACATGAGGTCTTTGACACCGTCTTGGGTCCACCAAGACCGCTCAAAATCGAGGATGGCTTGTTCACGTTCTGTTAACGACATTGTCTAAGCCTGCCCGTTGGAGGTGCCCCAATACAAGCACCATCAAAAACAGGCTAAGGCCCAAGAGGGTGCTATAAGAGTCCAAGGCGACTATTCTGACCCAGTATGAGCAGGGAAAACATCTCAAAGCCTTTTGTCATAGGCGTTGCAGGCGGAACCTGCTCGGGCAAAACGACGGTGGCAGAAAGACTTGTTGAAGTCATCGGCTCGGAAAAACTGGCCCTTATACGCCAAGACGCTTACTACATCGAGCGCACCGATCAACCTTTTGATGTCAGGGCCGCCGCCAATTACGACCATCCCGATGCTTTCGATTGGGACCTGATGACCGACCAATTGCAGCTTTTAATTGCTGGAGAGTCGATCAATATTCCTGTTTACGATTATGCCGATCACAACCGATCAACCCATGTTGAAAAGATCACACCTTCGCGAATTGTCGTCTTTGAAGGGATTTTGGCGCTCATTGAACCCCGCTTACGAGCTCTCTTTGATCTCAAGATTTATGTCGACACCCCTGCCGATATTCGGCTGACGCGTCGCTTGCGTCGCGATGTCTTAGATCGTGGCCGCACGTACGACAGCGTGATCAATCAGTATCTATTGACGGTCCGACCGAGTCACGAGCAATTCATTGAGCCCAGCAAACGCTTCGCTGATGTCATTTTTCCCGAAGGTGGACACAACGATGCCGCATTCGAGGTCCTCGTCGCCCGCGTTCGCGAACTCCTGATTTAACGATGTCTGGAGCCGGGTGTGGGGATTGAACCCACGACCAACCGCTTACAAGGCGGTTGCTCTACCACTGAGCTAACCCGGCGTGCCTCACTTGTGAGACCTTGACAGGTTAGCGACGATGACGGGCGACTTCATAGGTCGCCAGTGAGGCTGCCACCGAAACATTCAGAGAACTCAGCCGACCCTTCATCGGGATGCTGACGATCAGGTCACAGCGCTCGCGGACTAAGCGCGATAGACCAGCACCTTCAGCACCGACCACCAAGCAGATCCCCTCTGAGGCCAAATCCCCGAGATCAAACAGCGACTTATCAGCAGCATCGTCAAGACCCACGACCCAAATACCCAGTTCCCGCATACGAGTGAGGGCTGTTGGCAACCCTCCCACGACTGACAGTGGTACATATTCAATTGCCCCGACTGCGGCCTTAGCCACCGTCGGGGTGATGTGCACACTGCGATGGCGCGGCAAGATCACTCCGTCAACCCCGGCCCCGTCGCAGCAACGTAACAAGGCTCCTAAGTTTCCTGGATCCGTCACGCCATCAACAGCCACCAAGAATGGGGACTTCCCAGGACGACGACGCAACATCGCTTCGATGGGCACCGATGGAAGTGCTTCAGCATGGGCTAAAACGCCTTGGGGCGCTTCACTGCGGGCGGTGTATTCCAGTTTTTTACGACTGACTTCAACGACTGGCACCCGATTAGCGCGCGCTAACTGCTTGATGTCATCAATGACTTCGTTGGCGTCCATGTCGCCGGCGATCCACACTTCAAAAGTACGGCGGCGGCCAGCAATCAATAATTCGCGCACAGCCTGGCGACCTTCAACTTGGGTGCCGCCAAGATCATCATCCTTATCGCCAGTCGCACGACCGGTACCACGACCCGATCCACGGCCAGGCTTTATTGGACCCGCCGGCACAGCACCTGTGCGCGCCGCCCCGCGGGGATCAGCCACTCGGGGTCCGCGACTTGACGGACCG
The DNA here is from genome assembly GCA_937902105.1 of uncultured Actinomycetes bacterium. Lineage (GTDB taxonomy): Bacteria > Actinomycetota > Acidimicrobiia > Acidimicrobiales > Ilumatobacteraceae > Casp-actino8. Next base: position 2,998 of record CALGTP010000472.1, on the reverse strand, counting down.
GGGTTACGACCTTTCACTGAGACCGCACGAGGTGTCACGACTTTACCTTTGCCAGCAGTGACAGCCTTTGAAGAGGGTCGCGCCCGTGTCACAGGTTTTGCCGCCGTTTTTCCTTTGCCACTTGCTGACGCACGCGGGCTCGCGCTTTTGCGCGGTGCTGGACTCTTACGAATTGCCATCAGACTTCACTCCTGTGATCGACTTGAAAAAGTACCGCGACTGCCCAACAAGCAATTCCTTCTTGTCGGCCGAGTGCGCCAAGACCTTCGGCGCGTCGCCCCTTGACGGACACTGTAGTGCCAGCAGTTTTTGACAACTTGTCCTGCATCTCATCGCGTTGCGGAGCCAACTTTGGTTGCTCGCACACCACGCTGCAATCAATATTTCCAATCAGCCAGCCTTGAGAGCGCACCATGACACCTACGTGATCCAGGATTTTTAGCGAATCAATGCCTTTCCATGCAGGATCAGTATCGGCGAAGTGTTGGCCGATATCACCAAGACCAGCGGCTCCCAATAAAGCATCGGCACAGGCGTGGGCAATTACATCAGCATCGCTATGGCCTTCAAGACCACGCTCCCCCACAAAATGCACACCGCCCAAAATCAACGCCCGCGACGGATCATCGCTAAAACGATGAATATCAAAACCCTGACCCACACGAACAGCAGAAATACTCATGGTCTATGCCTGACCTGTCATAAGAAACTCACGCGCCCACAACAAATCTTGGCGATGGGTGATCTTTCGATTGTTCGCTTCGCCGGGCACGACTATGACGGTACCGCCAACGGCCTCCACCAGCGAGGAATCATCGGTGCCATCAATCTCATTGAGATAGGCCCTGCGCAGAATGTCAGCACTAAAAGCCTGCGGCGTCTGCACAGCTACGAGGGTCGCCCGATCGGGGGTAGTGACAACATGCGGAACTGCTAATCCGACAAAAGGTGAATGGGTTACTTCAATCACCTTGACCGTATCCACAACTGGCAAGCCAGGTATCGACCCGTCAGCACCCGCCTCAATGGTTTTAATAACTGCCCGAAAGAGGTTTTCACTGGCGAAGGGTCGCGCCGCATCATGAACCAAAATAATCCCCGCATCGCCTGGTACGAGTGCAAGTCCACGGCGCACACTCGCGGTCCGCGTCGGCCCACCCGCGCAGACTGCAACGCGATGTTCAGATCTCGGACCACCGACTGCATGCTTGTCTACCTCATCTTGAAGATCTGAACTCGGAACGACCAGCACCACGCCTGCGCTACAGACCAAAGCCATGTCCACGCAATGATCCAAGACACGCTTGTCACCCAGAGATTCAAACTGCTTCATCGATCCAAACCGGCGCCCTGAACCGCCTGCGACAACGACGGTCCAGACCGAACCAAGCCGAGAATTAACTGTGGGTGAACGCTGAACATCAGACATCAGCCTTGAGGGTAGTACCGTATGCTTCTGATGACATACGAAGACGTCCTCCTCCGCACAGACTTTTTTGGCGATGCACCTTCCGAGCAGGTGGCGATGATCGCTGCCGCAGGTCGAAAGCGCATCCTTTCGCGTGGCGATCACCTATTTGAGGCAGGCGAAGAAGCAGAGTCGATGTACATCGTCATCAGCGGTCGCGTGGCTATCGCCATCGCCAGTGAACTTGACAAGCGCGAGAGCATGATCGCCCTGATGGAATCTGGCGACTTATTTGGTGAGATGGGATTACTCGACGGCGGTCCTCGCTCGGCCATGGCTCGGGCGATTGAACCCAGCGAGGTTCTTGAGATTCCTTATGACCCAGTGGGCGAACTCCTTGATAACAATCCTAAAGTTTTGCGCGGCGTCGTGCGAATGTTGGCCGAGCGCCTGCGGGTGATGGACGGAGCTCTTGCAGACTCAGTATTTCTTGATGTCACGGGACGCACTGCCAAGCGTCTACTTGAATTAGCTGCCGGTGCGGACGAATTTGTTTTGCCAGTCACACAAGAAGAACTTGCCGGCATGGTCGGGGCTTCTCGCGAGAGAGTCAACAAAGCCATCAGCAGTTTCATTCGTCTTGGCTGGATTGAACAACATGAGCGTCGCTACAAAATTTTGTTGCGCGATCGCCTCGAACTTCGCGCTCGCTGAATTTTTAAATGCGGAGCCACTTGCCCGCTGATAAGAAAGCATCTGCCGCATCAGCAACTCGATGCGCGGGACGTGCAATATCGTGAGCGAATCCGTGTTCACCATCGGCGTATCGCTGAACACGTACCCCAGATGCAACCAAAGCCTGTACATCTTCTGGCGGTGTCCACGTATCTTTGTCACCAATAATGGCCAAGACAGATGACGCATCCCCTGCAACGAGACACTCCAAAGGCTCACTTTGGCAGGCGCTGCGCCAAGCTTCAGGTAAGCGAATCATCCCGTAGAAACTCACGATTTTGCTAAAGCGACGGGTCTGTACTGCCTTGTGGCAATACATCCCGCCCATACAAAACCCAATCATCGCAACAGAGGAACATCGCGTGGCATCTGCGGCTTCCATCAGGTCGCGCATCTTGTCAACATCACTCAGAGTAGAGACCCGCGCGAAACGTTCATTCGCGTCCGTTCCGAAAACATGGCCAGGGAAAGGTTCCACGGCGATTGTCGTCATCCCCCAGTCTTGGGCCAGTTGACGAACTAAATCATCGAATAAAGGACGCAACCCAAAAATGTCAGGGAACACCACAAGGCCACGCGAGGATCCCTCAACACGGTGGATTTCTGCTGGTGTGCCAGAGGGAAGAATGATGCGCATCTTCAAACGATAGACAATGGCGGCATCGCCGAAGAGCCTGCTTGCACCATTCCTTGACTGACCCCGTCTTGCACCAACAGACCACGCCCGATCCCTTGTTGATAGACACTGGGACTCGTGGAGTAGACACCAAATAAATCCGCATCGTGTTCGGCACATTCACCCAGCAGAAAGCCCGTTCGAGAACGTCGTACTTGCTGCACCCAATGCTCTCCCCG